>CALMIQ010000566.1 GCA_937863965.1 uncultured Micropruina sp. | reverse complement strand
AGTCCCGCCGAACTAGACCTGGAGGAACATTGGGCACCAAGAAATGGCTTGCGGGCGCCGCAGCCGTGATCGCCGGCACACTGGCGCTGTCGGCCTGCACCCCGACGCCGTCGGGCTCACAGTCGCAGATCAACCAGGAGAAGGTCGCGAGAGTCGCGTGGAACCAGGCGTTCTACTCGTACAACGGGTTGACGACGTTCGGCAACGCCACCGCGAACAACAACATCCTGTACATGGCGAACGACACGTTCAACTACTACGACAAGGACCTCAAGCTGGTTCCCAATACCAGCTTCGGCACGTACGAGAAGCTCTCCGAGGAGCCCCTCACGATCAAGCAGACCATCGCCCCGACAGCGAAGTGGTCCGACGGTGTTCCGGTGACCCCCGCCGACCTGGTGCTCTTCTACGCCGCGCAGAGCGGTCTGTGGAACAACTACAAGGCCAAGACCGACGCCGACACCGGTAACGTCGACGGCAAGAACACCGGCAACCAGGTGTTCTTCAACGCCTCCTCCGCCGGCCTGGCGCTGATCAAGAAGTTCCCCGTGGTCGAGGGCAATACGATCACCTACGAGTACTCCAAGCCGTTCGTCGACTGGGAGATCGGGGTGCTGACCCCGGGCGTCGCCGCTCACATCGTGGGCAAGCGGGCCCTGGGCGTCGACGATCCCACCCAGGCCGCGCAGGCCGTGCTGGACGCGTTCAAGAACAAGGACAACGCCCAGCTGGCCAAGATCTCGAACGTCTGGAACTCCGACTTCAACTTCAAGACGATGCCGGCCGACAAGGAGCTGGTCGTCGGCACCGGTCCGTACACCATCTCGGACCTGAAGGACGAGCAGTACGTCACGCTGACCAAGAACCCCAACTACGAGGGTGAGCACAAGCCATCCATCGACACGATCACGGTGCAGTTCATCCCGAACGCGCAGTCGTCCGTCCAGGCCCTGCAGAACGGCGAGGTGCTGGTCACCCAGCCGCAGGCCACCGCCGACATCCTGACCTCGATGAAGGCCGTCCCCGATTCGACGGTGCTCAACGAGCAGGGCGGTACCTACGAGCACGTCGACATGGCACAGAACAACAACGGCCCGTTCGATCCGAAGAAGTACGGTGGCGATGCCGAGAAGGCGCGGCTGGTGCGCGAGGCGTTCCTGCAGACGATTCCCCGGCAGAAGATCATCGACACCATCATCAAGCCGCTGAACCCCGATGCCGCCATCCGCAACTCGTTCAACGTGGTGCCCGGTTCGCCGAACTACGCCGACACCGTCGCGCAGAACGGCATGGAGCAGACCTTCGGCACCGGTGAGAACATCGACAAGGCGAAGGCGCTGCTGGACCAGGCCGGCGTGAAGGCCCCGGTCAACGTGCGATTCCTGTACGACAACCAGAACCCGCGCCGGGTGCAGGAGTTCCAGCTGATCAAGGAATCCGCCGAGAAGGCCGGTTTCAAGCTCGAGGACAAGGGCAATAAGGACTGGGGCGGCCTGCTGCAGAAGACCAGCGGCTACGACGCGAGCCTGTTCGGCTGGCAGTCCACCTCGACCGGCGTGACCGAGTTGGACGCGAACTACCGAACCGGCGGCACGAACAACCACTCCGGGTTCTCCAGCAAGACCATGGACGCCATGCTCAACGAGTTGCAGACCGCGCTCGATCCGGCGAAGCAGAAGGAGTTGGTGATCAAGATCGAGCAGGAGCTGGTGAAGGACGCCTTCAGCATCACGATCTTCCAGTTCCCGCAGCCGACCGCCGTCAGCAACAAGTTGCAGGGTGTCAGCTCGATTCCGCTGGCCCCGACCTACTTCTGGAACTTCTGGGAGTGGAAGCTGGCCTGAGTCCGGCCTCGAGGCGAGGCTCGACCGCAATGCGTGACCGAGACGGGGCGCCAGGGTTCATCACCTGGCACCCCGTCTGCGGCTCACCCCGGTCGTTCGCCTCGCTGTCGAGAGCAATTGCCCTAGCTGTCACGGACATCGCATGCCTAGACTGACCTCGATCCCGGCTTCGGCCACCTAGAAGGAGGCACTCATGCTTCGCTTCATCGCGCGGCGGCTCGCCACCGCTCTCGGCCTGCTGCTGTTGCTCTCCGTTCTGGTGTACTGGCTGCTCTCCGTCGCGCTCGATCCCCTGGACGACCTCCGCACCAATCCTGCGGTCAACCGCGACCAGTTGATCGAGATCCGCGTCATGCAACTGAATCTCGACCAGCCGTGGTTCGTGCGTTACTGGGACTGGTTGACGTCGTTCGTCAGGGGCGACCTGGGGGTCGCGTGGCGGACGGGCCAGCAGGTCAACGACCTGCTCGGCGGCGCCATCGCCACCTCGGTGCAGCTGGTCTTCGCCGCCACCGTGATCGCGTTGCTGGTTGGCGTGACCATCGGCCTGATCAGCGCGCTGCGGCAGTACACCACCTTCGACTACGCAATCACCTTCGTTTCGTTCGTCCTGTTCGCCCTGCCGGTGTTCTGGGTGGCGGTGCTGCTCAAGCAGTTCCTGGCCATCGGGGTCAACGACTATCTGAACAATCCGACGATGAACTGGCCGGCGGTGATCGGCCTGTCGGTGGTCGCCGGATTGTTCTGGGCCGGCGCCATCGCGACCGAGTTCAGACGCCAGTTGATGGTCTTCGGCATCGCCTTCGCGACGACGCTCGCCGTGCTGTCCTACGCACTGTTGAGCGGCTGGGTACTGGACCCGCAGTTGGGCGTCATCGGGGTCGGCCTGATCGGATTCGGCGCCGCGGTCGCCATCACGATGATCTTCGCCGGCCTGAACAACCGACGCGCATTATATTCGGCGCTGACGACCGCCGCCGCCGGCGTCGTCGCCTGGGTGGCCATGCAGTGGTTGTTCTTCTATTACGAGATGAACGAATGGCTGCTGCTCGGATTGCTCCTGGTCGCGATCGGCGTCGCCTGCCTGATCGGCTGGCTTTTCGGCGGCCCCGACCGTGGCGTCTCGATGCGGGGGGCGTCCGTCGTGGCGGTGATCGTGGCGGTCGCGATCTACGCCGACCGGGTCCTTCAGGGCTGGGACGTCTACATGGGGGCGAGCATCATCAACCGCCGCCCGATCGCCACGATCGGTTCGGGAACCCCGAATCTGGGTGGCGACTTCTGGATCACGCAGCTGGACAAGTGGACCCACCTCATCCTTCCCACGATCGCGCTGGTGCTGATCTCGTTCGCCGGGTACACCCGCTATCAGCGGGGTTCGATGCTGGAGGTGATGAGCCAGGACTACATCAGGACGGCTCGCGCGAAAGGCCTCTCGGAACGGATAGTGATCACCCGGCACGCGCTGCGTAACGCGCTGCTGCCGCTCGCCTCGATCGTGCCCGTCGACTTCATCACGATGATCGGCGGCGCCGTCATCACCGAGACCATCTTCAGTTGGGCGGGCATGGGACGACTGTTCATCACCTCGCTGGGCGGCAGTGAGATCGACCCCGTGATGGCCTACATCATGATCACTGGGGCATTGGCGATGATCGCCAACCTGGTGGCCGATTTCGTGTATGGAATCCTCGACCCACGGATCAGGGTGAACGCATGAGCAACGACGACATCACGCGGGGCTCGGGTCCCGGCGAAACGCGGGACGATCGGCCGGTCGAACCCGCCTCTCTCGATGACCGGTTGGACGCGGCGATCGAGACCGATCCGTTGGCCCTGCTGCCAGACGCCGGGGGCGAGCCCGGCAGCGCCGATGCGGTCGGCCGCGGCGAGGGCGTCGGCCAGGCCAAGGAGGTCGAGGGCCTCTCGCAGAGCCAGATCGTCTGGAGCCGGTTCATCAGGCACCGCGGAGCGATCTTCGGGATCGTGACGCTGGTGCTGATCGCGGCGCTCTCCTACACCGCGATGGGCATCGGGCCGATCTCTGGTTGGTGGCGCTATCAGGACCACAGCGTCACCAGCGACATCGTCAACGGCGCCGCACCCACGCTGTCCTGGAGCGGACTGGGTGAGCACCCCTTCGGTCAGGACGACATCGGCCGGGACAACTTCGCGATGGTGCTGCGCGGCGTCCAGACCTCGCTGCTGGTGATGGTCGTCCTCGGCCTGATCTCCCTCGCCCTGGGCACCCTGGTCGGGTCGCTGGCCGGTTACTACCGGGGCCGCGCCGACACCTTCCTGATGCGGTTCACCGACCTGATCATCACCCTGCCGGTGATCGTGCTCGGCGCGGTCCTGGGCAAGCTGGTGAACACCATGCCGAACAACCTGGGGTTTACCGACGAACAGACCCAGGCGTTCCGGGCCAGCATGCCGTTGCTGCTGGCGGTCTTCCTCGGCCTGATCATGTGGCCCGGCCTGGCTCGCCTGGTGCGCAGCGAGTTCCTCACCCTGCGGGAGCGGGAGTTCGTGGATGCCGCCCGAGTCTCGGGTGCCGGTGACTGGCGGATCATCACCAAGCACATGCTGCCCAACTCGATCGGCGTGATCATCGTCAACACGACGCTGCTGATGTCGTCGGCGGTGGTGCTCGAGGCGGCGCTGAGCTTCCTGGGCTTCGGCATCACCGAGCCGAACGTCTCGCTGGGCAAGCTGATCTCCGACTACCAGGCGGCCTTCATCACCCGGCCCTGGCTGTTCTGGTGGCCGGGACTGTTCATCATCCTGATCGCGCTCAGCGTCAACTTCATCGGCGACGGTCTGCGGGACGCTTTCGATCCGCGGACCCGGAAGATCCCGTCCCAGCGGCAGATGGACAAGGCCGCCGCGCTGTTGGAGAAGGAGATGGCCAAGTGAGCACCAAGGAACCCAAGCCGGCCAGCCAAGGGCTCGCCGGTGCCGAGCGGCTGTCCAAGCAGATCGGCGGCAAGGTCGCCCTGGGTGACACCATCCTGGAGGTCCGCGACCTCGGCGTCCGGTTCTGGGTGAACGACGAGTGGTTCACCGCCGCTCAGGGCCTCACCTACGACCTCAAGGCCGGCGAGGTGCTGGCCATCGTCGGCGAGTCGGGATCGGGCAAGACCCAGTCGGCGATGAGCCTGATCGGCCTGCTGCCGAAGAACGGCAGGGCCACCGGCTCGGCGAAGCTCAAGGGCACCGAGCTGATCGGAATGAGCCTGCGGCAGCTGCAGCACGTGCGCGGCAACGAGATCTCGGTGATCTTCCAGGAGCCGATGACCGCGCTCAACCCGGTGTACACGGTCGGCTTCCAGATCGTCGAGACCCTGCGCACCCACTTCCTGATGCAGCCGACGGCGGCCAAGGCGCGGGCGATCGATCTGATGCGCCTGGTTGAGATCCCGGATCCCGAGGACAGCTTCAACAAATTCCCGCACCAGCTCTCCGGCGGCCAGCGGCAGCGGATCATGATCGCTCAGGCGCTGGCCTGTGACCCGGGTCTGCTGATCGCCGACGAGCCCACCACGGCGCTGGACGTCACGGTGCAGGGCGAGATCCTGAAGCTGATGCGCG
>CALMIQ010000565.1 GCA_937863965.1 uncultured Micropruina sp. | reverse complement strand
CGAGCACCGCCGACAGCGCGAACGAGCCCGAGGACCCCCGCGCCAGCAGCTTGCGTCGCCGCGTCCGGACTGCGAGGCGACCCAGGAATTCGCGATCGGTCTGGTCGGGAAGTCGCTCCGGGATCGAGATCAGGAACGCGCCGACCTGGTTGCGCCCGCCGGGGTCGGTAGGAAGTCCGGTCATCGGAACGCTGGCCACGACCCGGCGCAGGCGCTCGCCGCGGCGGGCAGCCACGGTCCGCACGGCGTCCGCGATCGCGACCAGCAGGACGTCGTTGACGGTCGCCCCCGCTCGTCGCGCAGCCTCGCGCACCGGCCCGAGATCGACCTCGACCGAGCCCAGCCGGAAGCCGGACGTCAGCGGCGTCAGCAGCGAGGTGGCCGACGAGCCCCGAGTGGTGGCCGCCAGCAGGCTCAGGATCGCCGTCCAGTGGCGCTTCGGTGCCGGTCGCTCCGCCGCGACGTCGGCACCGAGTAGCGAGCCGACCACCGCGACGGCGGTGGCGCCGTCCAGCAGCACGTGATGGGCGACGAACAACAGATGGGTGGCGCCCGGGGAGCGCAGCACCAGCAGCCGCCACATCGGGATCGTCTCCGGCAGTCCGGCGACCATGACCTCGACGGCCGCCGCGACCGGGTCGTCCGCGCCGACCGCGAAGACGTGGTCGACCACATCGATCCCGACCTGCTCCCAGCTGGCCGACCAGGCCGCCTTCCCCTGCCGGACGAACCGGCGCGACAGGATCGGCTGCTCGCCGATTCGCTCGGCGACCCGGGTTCGCAGCCGGTCGAGGTCGATCGGGGCGTCCAGCTCGGCCAGGACGCCGATCAGCCGCGGATCCGGGCCGACGTCGCCGGCCAGTTCCGCGGCGTCCCCGATCGTGAACCGCTGCACGGTGGCGCTCCGGTCAACGCGAATGGGACGTCGGAAGCCGCCAGACGATCGCGGCGAGTACGGCCAGGGTGACGCCCATCAGCACGCCCATCGGCAGCGCGATGAGCACGTTCCCGCCGATGATCAGGTAGAGGAACAGCCCGATCACGCCGTTGTAGCAGCCGTGCAGCAGCGAAGGCGCCAGCACCGAACCGGTGCGGTCTCGCGTCCAGGTGAGCAGGAAGGACAGCGGCACCGTCCAGACCACCATCGCCAGGATGCCCCAGCGCCACTCGTCGCCGTAGTTGTGGCCGAGCATGATGATCGGCGCGTGCCACAGCCCCCACAGCACACCGGTCAACAGGGTCGCCCGCACCCGGCCGAGCGGGCGCAGCTCGTCGGCCAGCACACCGCGCCAGCCGTACTCCTCGCCGAAGGCGAACAACCCATTGACGGTCAGGCCGGCCAGGACTCCCTGCATCGCCCCGGCGCCGACCAGGACCATCGCGCCCGGCAGCTCGGGCACGGCTGCCAGCGCAGGCGTGAGTTCGATCATTCGGGCATGCAGTTCGGCATCGTCCTGGACCAGTCGGCCAGCGCCGGGCAGGCCCGCGACCCCGGACAGCCAGGCGACCAGCAACCCGGCCGCGAGGATCGCCAGCATCGCCATGACCGCCACGAGTGCGTTGCGGCCGTAGCTGCGCCAGAACCGTCCCCGCAGGGCGCGCCACTCGCGTCCGATCAGATAGCCGTTGCCGGCGACGCGTTCGGTCACCAGGCCGGCGACCAGCGGCATCGGCATGTAGAGCAGCGCGGTCACGCCGGTCGCCAGCAGCGCGGCCGTACCGCCCAGCGTGATCCTCATCACCCAGATCCCGGCGGCCACCACGATGGCGCCGCCGAGGGCGACCGCATAGAACAGCCCGACGCGCCGCCAGTCGACCCGGGCCGGCTCGGTTCGTTCGTCCATCCCGACCTCCGTGCTCACGACAAGCCTGGCACGGCTCGCCCGGCTTGACCCGCGATCCCGGCATCCGCCGGGACGACGTGTACTTCGGGACGAGGATGCCGGACGAGGCGTGCGTCGGGACGGGGGAGATGCCAGGACGACCGACGAGCGCCGGGACGAAGTGCGCCCGGATGAACGCCGGAAACCAGCC
>CALMIQ010000564.1 GCA_937863965.1 uncultured Micropruina sp. | reverse complement strand
TGTTGATCGCCGGGGACGTCTCGGCCGACTTCGCGGCGTATGAGGCCGACCTGCACGCGCTGGTCGAGGCCCATCAGCTGACCGGCGCCGTGCACTTCATCGGCCCGCAGCCGCGGGAACGGCTCGCCGAGCTGATGCGCGGCGCCCGGATCGTGCTGGTGCCGTCGCACTCGGAGACCTTCGGCCTGATCGCGCTGGAGGCCGAATCATGCGGGACGCCGGTGATCGCGTCCGCGGCCGGCGGGTTGCGCGAGGCGGTGGTGCACGGCGAGACCGGGCAGCTGATGGACTCGCGGCAACCCGAGGACTGGGGCACGGCGATCACTCGGCTGCTGGCGAAGCCGGCGCGGCTGGCCCGGATGGGAGTCGTGGCACAGATCCACGCGCGCCGGTTCAACTGGGACTGGACGTCCCGGCTGCTGGAGCTGCACTACCGGAGCCTGCTGTGACGGCGGGGGTTGGGACCGGCCCGTTCGAGGGCGTCCGCCGGGTGGTGTTCGCCCATGCCCACCCCGACGACGAGACGCTGGCCACCGGCGCGTTGATCCAGCACCTGGCCGAGGCGGGTGTGGCGGTCGCGGTGGTGACGGCGACCCGGGGCGAGCGCGGCGAGGTGGTGCCTGGTTCGGGCGCTCCCCCGGCCGGCACCGAGGCGCTGCACGCCCACCGCGAGGCCGAGCTGGCGGCGGCGCTGCGGGCGCTGGGCGCCGAGGGACCGTTCTTCCTGGGCGAGCCACCGGCGCGGGCGTCCGGCTGGCCGTCGCGGCGCTACACCGACTCGGGAATGCGCTGGGTGACCCCGACCGTCGCCGGGCCGGGCGAGGACGCCGGCACCGACGCCTTCACCGCGGCCCCCATCGTCGAGGCGTCCGCCGATCTGGCCGCGTTCCTCACCACCTGGAGGGCGCAGCTGGTGGTCAGCTATCAGGCCGACGGCGGCTACGGACACCCCGACCACGTCCGGATGCACCACGTGGCGCGGCAGGCGTCCGAGCGCACCGGGGTTCCGTTCGCCGAGGTGATCTCCATCCCCCGCGACGGCACCGCGCCCGAAGCCGACGGCGTGACCTGGTACGACCGCACCGACCGGCTGGAGGCGCTGCTGCCGGCGCTGCGCGCGCACGCCTCCCAGTTCAGCGTCGACGGACGCGACGCCATCCATTCGGGCGGCCAGCGAGAGCCGCTGCAACTGCGCACCGGCGTCCGGCTGCCACAATGACCCGGTGCTGAAGTCGTCGAGCCGCCCGCTGCCGCCGCAATGGCTGCTGCTGACCATCCTGGCCGGCCTGGGGATGGTCGGCCCGTTCTCGATCGACACCATCTTTCCGGCGTTCGCGCAGCTGGCGGTCGACCTGGACACCTCGCCGCTCGCGCTGCAGCAGCTGATCAGCGTCTACCTGCTGTCGTTCGCGGCGATGAGCCTGTTCCACGGGCCGCTCTCGGACGCCCTGGGCCGCAAGCCGGTGATCCTGGCCGGCAGCGCGCTGTTCGTGCTGTCGTCGCTGGCCTGCGCGCTGGCGCCCAACCTGACCTGGCTGCTGATCGGACGGGCCGCGCAGGGTCTCAGCGCCGGGGCCGGCCAGATCATCAGCCGGGCGATGGTGCGGGACATCTTCACCGGCGACAAGGCGCAGCGGGTGATGGCCGAGATCGCGATGATCTTCGGGCTGGCCCCCGCCCTGGCCCCGATCGTCGGCGGCTGGCTGCTGGTGCACGGCGACTGGCGGGGGATCTTCTGGTTCATGACCGGGCTCGGCGTCGTGTTGATGCTGCTGGTCTGGTTCTTCCTGCCCGAGACCCATCCCAGGGCCGACCGGACGCCGCTGCGGGTCGGCCCGCTGTTCCACTCCCTGTGGGAGGTGTGGCGCGACCGCAACGGACGCCGGCTGGCGCTCGCCGGCATGGTCAACTTCGCCGGCATGTTCCTCTACATCAGCTCGGCCCCGATGTTCGTGGTGGAACTGCTGGGCATGGGCGAGCAGGACTTCTGGGTGCTGTTCGTCCCGCTGATCTCGGGGATGGTGATCGGCTCGTGGACGTCCGGACGCCTCGCCGGCCGGATCAGCGGACGCCGGCTGGCCACCATCGGGTACTGGGTGAGCCTCGGCGGCGGCGCCTTGAACCTGGCGCTGATGCTGGTTCCGGCGGCGCAGACGACGCCCTGGGCGGTGCTGCTGCTGCCGGTGTACACCTTCGGCGTCGCCCTGGCCTTCCCGATCCTGACCCTGGCGATGCTGGACCTGTTCCCGGCGAACCGCGGCGCGGCGTCCTCGGTGCAGAGCTTCGTCTCCCTGGTGTTCAACGCGCTGATCGCGGGCGCGCTGGCGCCGGCGGTGGCGTTCTCGCTGCCGACGCTGGCCGGCACCACCCTGGCGCTCACCGTGATCGGCTACCTGATGTGGCGCCGCCACCTGACGGTGACCGCCCTGGAGCCGCACGTCCCGCCGGATCCGCAGTCCTACGAGCCCACCGACGAGATGTGAACTCCTAGTCGTCCCCGGGGACCAGCGAGAACCGGTGCGCCAGCACGGTGGCCTGGACGCGGTCACGCACCTGCAGCTTGGCGAGCACCCGGGCGACGTGGGTCTTCACGGTGGTCTCGGCCAGGTGCAGGTGGCGCGCGATCTCGGCGTTGGAGCGGCCGCCGGCCAGCGAGCACAGCACCTCGCGCTCGCGCGGTGTGAGCTCGGCCAGCCAGGCCGGACGATCGACCGGCTCGGGCCGGTTCACGAAGCTCGCCACCAGGCGGTCGAGCACGGCCGGGCTGAGCGCGGTGCGTCCCTCGGCGCAGTCCCGCAGCGCTTGCAGCAGGGCCCGCGGCTCGGTGGTCTTGAGCAGGAACCCGGCGGCACCGGCCCGCAGGGCCTCGGCCACGTA
>CALMIQ010000563.1 GCA_937863965.1 uncultured Micropruina sp. | reverse complement strand
GTCCACCCCGCCGGCCATGACCAGCGACTCGACCAGGTGGCCGACCTCGTCGTCGACCAGGGCGGTGATTACGCCGGCCCGCTGGCCGAACACCCGGCTCAGGCCGCGGACCACGTTGTACTCGCCGCCGCCCTCCCAGGCGGTGAAGCTGCGCGCGGTGCGGATCCGGAGCTCACCCGGGTCGAGCCGAAGCATCACCTCGCCCAGGGCGAGGGCGTCGTAGCGGCACTCCTCGGTGGGACGCAGGGTCAGGTCGTTGCTCATGCGGTTGCGCTCCTTCTGCGGATCAGGCGAGGGCCGCGGCCGTTGCGACGGCCTCGGCGCTGAGTCGTTCGACGGCGGTGAAGTCGCCGGCGTCGATGGCGTCGGCGGGCACCATCCAGGAGCCCCCCACGGCCGGGACGTTGGGCAGCGACAGATAGTCGCCCAGGTTGCCGGCGGACACGCCACCGGTCGGCACGAACCGCACCCCGGCGAAGACCGACGAGAAGGCCTTCAGGGTGCCGGCGCCGCCGTAGTTCGAGGCCGGGAAGAACTTCAGGGTGGTGAGACCGGCGGCCAGAGCGGCGATGACCTCGCTCGGGGTGACCGTCCCGGGGACGATCGGGACGCCCCGCTCGGCTGCCCGCGCCACCGTCGCGGCGCTGTAGCCGGGGCTGACCAGGAACCGGGCGCCGGCGTCCACGGCCAGGTCGACCTGCTCGGGGGTGAGCACCGTGCCCGCGCCGACGATCAGGCCGGGATTGGCGGCCATCGTGGCGATCGCCTCCGGCGCGGCGGCGGTGCGCAGCGTCACCTCGGCCACCGGCAGGTCGCCGGCCACCAGCGCGTCCGCGAGACCGGCCGCGCGGGCGGCGTCACGCACCACCACCACGGGGACGATGCGACGGGCGAGTACCTCGTCGAGAAGGTCGGACATGCATGCTCCGTTTCATCCATTGAAACTGGCGGTTCGTTCTCTGAAACATCTGTCATTCGACCCGGCCCGCTGGCAAGTGCTGTTTCTGGTATCGATACAAATGTTGCGCACAGTGAAACGGGCGGGCATCATCGGAGTCATGACGGATGGTCCACGGGTGGAGGCTATCGACCGCGCCCTGATGCTGCTGACCGCGCTCGCCGAGGCCGGCCCCGACGGTGCTCCGCTGACCGAACTGTCCAGCGTCACCGGGGTGAACAAGTCGACCGCCTACCGGGCGCTGTCGACCATGCGCCTGCACGGCTTCGTCACGCAGTCCGAGGCCACCGGCGACTACCGGCTCGGCACCGTCGCGATGAATCTGGGCGAGCGTTTCCTCACGCCGCAGAGCCTGACGCAGTCACTGCACCCTGCCCTGGTGGCGCTGTCCCGGGAGGCCGACGAACTGGTGCACCTCGGCGTCCTGATCGGCGACGAGGTGCTCTACCTGGACAAGGTCGAGCCCGAGCGGGCCATCCGGGTCTTCTCCGAGATCGGACGCCGCACCTCCGCCGCGTCCTCGGCGATGGGGCGAGCCCTGCTGGCCGCGCGCGACGTCCCGTACGACCGGCTGGGCGCCTATCTGCACCACGGCGCCGTCACCGTCGAGCACCTGTCGGCCGCGCTGGCTGCGGCCCGCAGCCGCGGCTTCTCCACCGAACTGGAGGAGAACGAGCGGGGCATCGCCTGCCTGGGTGCCGCGATCATGCGCGGCTCGAACGCCGTCGCCGCGCTGTCGATCACCATGCCCGCCGAGCGACTCACCACGCGGCGCCAGGAGGAGCTCGCCGGGCTGATCCGCACCGTGCTGCCGCCCCTGCTGCCCGAGGGACTCACCCTCTGGAATCCCTGACCCCCGCCATCCCGGCCGCCGGCCGCCCACGTCATCCCGCCGACGCCGGGCTGGCTCACGACGCCCCGGGGACGGTTCTCCACGTGCGAGTTTCGCATCCCGGG
>CALMIQ010000562.1 GCA_937863965.1 uncultured Micropruina sp. | reverse complement strand
GAAGACGCCGTTGGCGTTGGTCAGCTCGATCCAGTCGTTGTCGGCCACCCCGATGCTGCGCGCGTCATTGACGCTCAGCCAGGCCTGCGGGCCGCCGCGTCCCAGGCTCAGCATGAACAGGTTGTCCTGGTATTCCGAATGGATCGACCACTTGTTGTGGACGGTCAGGTAACGCAGCGTGATCGCCTTCTCGCCGGTCGGGCCGAGTTCGGGCTCGCCGAAGGCGTGGGTCATGTCCAGCGGCGGGCGGAAGGTGGGTAGCTGCTCGCCGGCGTCGATCATCCAGTCGTGGTCGAGGAAGAAGTGCATCCGGCCCGAGAGGGTGTGCCAGGGCTTGAGCCGCTCGGTGTTGATGGTGAAGGCGGCGTAGCGGCGTCCGCCGGTCTCCGACCCCGACCACTCCGGTGAGGTGATCACCGGCTGGGGCGAGGACTGGGTGGCCGCGAAGGTGATGATCTTCTCCTCCGAGCCCTCGGACAGGTCGGCCAGCTTCCGGCCGGTCTTGCGCTCCAGGTCGCGGAAGCCGTGGGTGGCGAGCTCGCCGTTGGTGGTGCCCGAGCAGGTCAGGATCGCCTCGGCGAAGCGCTGGTCGGTGTCGATGGCCGGGCGCCCGGCGGCCGGGCCGTCCGGCATCACGCCGTGCAGCCGGGCCAGCCGGTTGACCGGCCCGGTCATGTCGTAGGTGATGTTCTTCACCGTGAAGCCGAGCCGGTCGGCCAGCGGGCCGACGCTGGACAGCTTGTCGGCCAGCGCCGTGTAGTCGCGCTCGACCACCATCAGCGCCGGCGCGTTCTGGCCCGGAACACACGGCAGGTCGGTGCCGCGCCAGTCGGGGACGACGCCGCCGGGCTGGGCGATCTGGCCGGGGGTGTCGTGCTGCAGCGGCACCGCGACCAGGTCGGAGCGGGTGCCCAGGTGCTTCTTCGCCAGCGTGCCGATCGCCCGGGTCAGGGCGTGGAAGATGTCGAAGTCGGTCTTCGCCTCCCAGGGCGGGTCGATGGCCGGGGTGAAGGCGTGCACGAACGGGTGCATGTCGGTCGAGGAGATGTCGTGCTTCTCGTACCAGGTGGCGGCCGGGAAGACGATGTCGGAGAGCAGCGTCGTGGACGTCATCCGGAAGTCGGCGCTGAGCAGCAGGTCGAGCTTGCCCTCCGGCGCCTCGTCGCGCCACTTCACCACCGCGGGACGCCGGTCGGCGCCGTGGTCGTTGGGCATCAGGTTGTTGTGGGTGCCGAGCAGATGCTTGAGGAAGTACTCGTTGCCCTTCGCCGAGGAGCCCATGATGTTGGAGCGCCAGACGATCATCGTCCGCGGCCAGTTCTCGGGGGCGTCGATGTCCTCCATCGCCGACTTCAGCTCGCCCGACTTCAGCTTTGCGGCGATCCATTCCTGGACGGTGCCGGCCTCGCCGCGCTCCACGGCGGCCTTGGCGTCGTCGGCCAGGTCGAGCGGGTTGCGGTCGAACTGCGGGTAGAACGGCATCCAGCCCAGCCGGCTGGACAGCGCCATGGCGTCCGCGGTGTGCAGGCCGTCGAGCTTGCCGGTGGACAGCGGCGAGGTGATCCGGTCGGCCGAGTAGCCGTCGGTGCGCCACTGGTCGGTGTGCATGTACCAGTAGCCGGTGCCGATCATGGTGCGCGGCGGCCGGCTCCAGTCCAGCGCGTTGGCCAGGTTGAACCAGCCGGTCATCGGCCGGCACTTCTCCTGGCCGACGTAGTGCGCCCAGCCGCCGCCGTTGCGTCCGATCGAGCCGGTCAGCATCAGCAGCGCGATGATCGCCCGGTAGGTGACGTCGGCGTGGAACCAGTGGCAGATGCCGGCGCCGATGATGATCATGGTGCGGCCCTTGGACTCCTCGGAGTTCTTCGCGAACTCGCGGGCGATCCGGATGCAGGCCTCGGCCGGGACGGACGTGATCTCGGCCTGCCAGGCCGGGGTGTAAGGGCTGGTGACGTCGTCGTAGTCCTCGGCCCACTGGCCCGGGAGACCGTCACGTCCGACGCCGTACTGGGCCAGCATCAGATCGAGCACGGTGGTGACCAGGTGGTCGCCGACCCGGACGGCCGGGACGCCGCGGCGGATGACCGTCCCCTCGCCGCGCGGATCCTCGAAACAGGGCAGCGCGATCTCGACCTTCTCGGCACCCTCGATGTCGAGCAGACTGAGGGCTGGCTGCAGGTCACCCAGATCGAGGTTCCAGCGTCCCTGACCGGCCTCGTTGTAGCGGTCCCCCATCGTCCCGTTGGGGACCACCGGCTGGTTGGTGACGGTGTCCCACAGCACCGTCTTGAAGGCAGCGTCGGGACCAGGATCGGCCTGGGCGCCGTGCGGCACCGTGGTCTCGACAGGCTCGACCGTCGGTGCGGAGGTCACCGTGGTCTCGACAGGCTCGACCGTCGGTGGTTCCACCTCTCCGCTGGTCGGGCTAGACGAGGAGCCGACAGCGCCGGTAGCCGGTGTCGGCGAAGGAGTCTTGACGACGGGCGCGCCAGCAGCCGGAGGAACAGTCGAGACCGAGGAGACTGCCTGAAGCTCGGCGGCGGTGAGGAACTTGGCGGCGGTCAGGCCGTGGCCGTCGGGGTGCTCGACCAGGGTGACCAGCATCGGCAGGTCGGTGTACTGCTTCACGTAGTCGGTGAAGAAGGGCACCTGGCGGTCGACGTAGTTCTCCTTCAGCATGACGTGGCCCATCGCCATCGCCAGGGCGGCGTCGGTGCCGGCCTGGGCGGGCAGCCACTCGTCGGCGAACTTCACGTTGTCGGCGTAGTCGGGGCTGACCGTGACCACCTTGGTGCCGCGGTAGCGCACCTCGGCCATCCAGTGGGCGTCCGGGGTGCGGGTGACCGGGACGTTGGAACCCCACATCATCAGGTAGGTGGCGTCCCACCAGTCGCCGGATTCGGGGACGTCGGTCTGGTCGCCGAAGACCTGCGGGCTGGCCACCGGCAGGTCGGCGTACCAGTCGTAGAACGACGTCATCGCGCCGCCGAT
>CALMIQ010000561.1 GCA_937863965.1 uncultured Micropruina sp. | reverse complement strand
GTCGGCAGCCACCTGGTGCGCTTCGGCACCCGCGACGAGCTCGTCGTGGCCTGGCGGCGCGGCGACGGCACGGACGGCACCGTGCAGCGCACCCCCGAGGACGGGCCGGCGCCGGGGCACTAGCATCGGTCAATGCGGGATCTGGATGCGCTGCCGAAGGCGCACCTGCACCTGCACTTCACCGGCTCGATGAGCATCGCCTCGCTGCGCCACCTCGCCGACCTGGCCGGGGTCGCACTGCACGACTCGCTGGTGGACACCGAAGGCCTGCTGGTGCCGCCCGATCAGCGCGGCTGGTTCCGCTTCCAGCGGCTCTACGACATGGCCCGTCAGGTGGTCCGCAGCGAGGAGGCGATGCGGTACATCGTCGCCCAGGCGGCCCGGGACGATGCCGCCGAGGGATCGCGCCGGCTGGAGCTCCAGGTCGACCCGTCCAGCTACGCGCCCCATGTCGGCGGGCTGGCGCCGGCGCTGGAGATCATCCTGGACGAGGCCCGGCGGGCGAGCGCCGAGACCGGCGTCCAGGTGGGGATCGTGGTGGCCGCCAGCCGCGTCCGGCATCCGCTGGACGCCCGCACGATCGCCCGGTTGGCCGCCCGGCACGCCGGCGAGAACGGCGTGATCGCCTTCGGGCTGAGCAACAGCGAACGCGTGGGCCGGACGTCGGATTGGGAGGCGGCCTTCCGGATCGCCCGCAACGCCGGCCTGCCCGGCGTCCCCCACGGCGGCGAGCTGCTCGGCCCCGGCCACGTCCGCCAGGTGCTGGCGCACCTGCACCCGACCCGGATCGGGCACGGCGTCCGCAGCGCGGAGGAACCGGCCCTGCTCGACGAACTGGTGGCCGCCGGGATCGCCCTGGAGGTCTGCCCGGCGTCCAACGTGCACCTCGGCGTCTACGACGAGGTCGCGGACGTGCCGCTGCGCCGGCTGGTGGACGCCGGCGCCACCGTGGCGCTCGGGGCGGACGACCCGCTGCTGTTCCTCTCCCGGCTCACCGACCAGTACCGGCTGGCCCGCGAGGAGCTCGGCTTCACCGACCCCGAGCTCGCCGACCTGGCCCGCTCCAGCATCCGGGCCAGCCTCGCCGCGGACGCCGACAAGGCCCGCTGGCTCGCCGAGGTGGACGACTGGTTGCTGGCGCCCGGGGCGTCCGACGCCGCGTGAGGCCGGTTAGGGTCGGGGCATGTCCCCCGATCGGGCGCGCGTCGAGGCCCTCGCCGAGGCCACCATCGACGACCTGGCACGGGGTTTCCATCTTCCCGAGCGATCCCGCACCACCCGGGCGCTGCTGCGTCCGGCCGCGCTGCGGTTCGCCGTCCGGATCGCCGCCTTCGACGACCTGGTGGCCACCCGCGGGATGGCCGCCGCCGCCCGCGCCGAGATCCCGACCTTCGCCCGGTCGCTGACCACCGTCGGACGCGAACGCGTCCCGGCCACCGGGCCGGTGCTGGCGGTCGCCAACCATCCCGGGGTGATCGACGCGCTGAGCCTGATGCTCGCCCTGGAGTCGCGGGCCGACCTGAAGGTGGTCGCCCTCGACCGCGCCTTCCTGCGCGCGCTGCCCGGTGTCTCCGAGCGGCTCATCTGGGTCGAACCCGGACGCCCGTTCGGCGCATTGCGGCTGGCCCGGGAGCATCTGCTGGCCGGCGGTGCGCTGCTCACCTTCCCGGCCGGGACGATCGAACCCGACCCGGCGGTGACCGATGGCGCGATCGCCTCGCTGTACCGCTGGTCCCGCTCGTGCGACCTGCTGGTCCGGCACGTCGCCGGGCTGCGGGTGGTGCCGCTGGCGGTCGGGGGCGTGCTGTCGGCCCGTGCCCTGCGGACGCCGTTCGTCCGGCGCGCGCCGACCCGCGCCGACCGGGAGTGGACGGCCGCCACGCTGCAGGTGATCCTCCGGCGCTACCACGACACCGACGTCCGGGTCCTGGTCGGGGAGCCGTTCACCCCGGGTGCTGAGCCCACCGCCGAGCTGGTCGGCCGGATGCGCGTCCTGCTGGAGGACCTGTCCGGACCCGCGTAACAATTGTGGGACGTCGGTCGGACCGGCTGACAGGTCTCACCGCGTCGCCCAGACTGGGAACCATGTCCCCTGTCTCCGCCGCCGCCGTCAACCTCCGCCTCGCCCTGATCGGGCTGTCGGTCCCGCTGCAGGCCGAGGAGGCCACCAGCGCACAACTGGTGGCGCCGATCCTGGCCCGCCAGCGGGAGCTCAGCCGGCGGCTTTCCGACCGGCTGTGCGCCGCCGACCAGCGCATCCAGGGCTTCCTCGACGACTACCTGGCCGACGTCTTCCCCGAGGGCGCCGGCGACGCCCCGCGGCTGCCGCGGCGCACCCTGGTGCTGGACGAGGCCGGGCTGGCCCGGGCGCTGTCCCTGCCGGTGAACGCCGACTCGTTCACCTCGCCGCTGCTGTCCAGCTACCGGCTGGCCAACGGCGTCCTGCACAACCCGGCGAACGACCGTCGTACCACCGCCGGCGTGTTCCACATCGCCGAGGGCGGATCGCCCATTCCCGACGACAAGATCGCCGTTCCCAAAGCGGTCTTCGCCCGGCTGCTCACCGAGGCGTTCGAGCCGCCCGAGGTCGACCTGGTGCTGCCCTACCTGTCGAAGACCGACCATCCCGCCGCCTGCTTCGTCTCGCTGCTGCTGCGTCCGCTGGTCTCGCCGGCGGTGCCGGGCTACGCGACCGAGCGGCGGATGGAGACCCGCTTCATTGTGCCCGGCGGGCTGGTCGCCAATCTCGACTTCGTCGAGGGCATCTTCGGCAACGGCGGCGACCCGTACCTGCCCGAGAACGACGCCTCGCTCGACCCCGGCACCTGGACGGGGACGACCGGCTGCGTGATCCTCGCCCCGCACCTGACCGGGCTGACCAAGAAGGACCTCGGCCTGCCGCACGTGGACGCCGCCACCGACCGGCAGAGGCGGGACGGCATGTGCTGGTCGAAGCCGGACGAGCGCTACAACAACGGGCAGGCGTTCAAGGTCTGCGCCCGGGACGCCCGCGGCGTGATGGTCACGGTGATCGCCGACAACTACTTCGGCTACTGCAAGAAGGAGGTCAAGACCCAGATCTCCTACTCGGCGAACCTGTTCGGCAACGTCGAGGAGGAGCACGCCGGCGGCGCCCTGGTGTTCCCCTCCTACAACCTGGGCGGCGGCTACACCGACGATTCGGCCGGCGACGACTACCGGCTCGACGACGTCCTGGCCCGCAACCCCGAGCGCTTCGTCCGGCAGCCCGAGGGGCACGCGATCGACCTCGAACACCCCCAGCACGTGCTGGTGCCCGCCCGGCCCACCTATTCGCTGCGCAGCATGACCGTGTCGTGGAAGTCCCCGGCCGGCGAGCGCTCCATCCGGCTGCGCGCCGACAAGGTGTACTTCGGGCCCAACGGCTACCGGGTGCAGCTGGCCCAGTCGCCGTCCGATCACACGCATTGGGACCTGATCGCCACGGTGGCCACCGTGACCTCCTGTCACAAGCCGTGCACCGTCTCGGGCGGCGGCAAGTCCGAGATCTCCAAGGCGATCACCGACGCGTTCATCTTCGGCACCGCCTACGTGGCCGACTACGAGGCCGACCTGGAGGCGGTCGAGGCGATCCTGGCCCGCGACCACTCCGATCGCTTCGCCGACCCGGCGCTGCGCGGCACCGACACCCGTCCGATCCTGTCCAACGAGCGCTCGATGGGCAGCGTGATCAAGCTGCTCACCCCGTCCGAGGCCGACTACAGCGCCGAGTACAACGCCTGGCTGGAGGGCATTCCGCAGCACGTCAAGGAACTGGTCTTCGTGGTGAAGCGGTTCTATCGCCCCGAGTGGCACGCCGATTGGCGGAGCCACTTCACCGTCGGCATCATGAACGGCCGGCAGGGCAACGCGCTGCGGCTGGACGGCGAGCGGATCAACGTCAACATGCTGCGCGTCGGCTTCGACACCGACGGCTCGTGGCGGCTGTTCGGCCTGCGGCACGACTTCAACCCGGCGGTGAAGGTGCAGACCGAGGACGACATCACCGCCTCGATCGTCGGCCCCGAACATCTGGCGGCCCGGCCCGGGCCGGTGATCGGGCTGTCCCGCAAGTACCTGCAGAACTGCGAGAACCTGCTCTTCCAGCGCCCGGACGACGCCATCCACCGCGGCTACGACAAGCAGACCGAGCTCGACATCTCCGGCAAGCACAACTTCCTGTCCAACTTCGAGCCGCTGACCCGGTTCGACGCCCGCGAGATGCGCGACGACGCGGTCGCCTTCAGCGCCTTCACCCGGCCGATGGCGCGGCTGCTGGCCCGCTTCGCCGACGAGCCGGACGACGCCAGCCCGGCCTACGTGGTGTCGTCGGCGAATCCGCGGCTGGTGCAGGGCAAGCCGTCGAAGAACCCGCGCTACCTGCAGCGGCGTCCGGACGTGGTGAACGCGGCCGCGACCGCCGCCGCCGACCTGGCCATGCATCTGGCGGCCAAGCTGCCCAGCGACGCCCCGCTGCCGATCCCGGTCGACGTGGTGGCCGCCGGACGCCGCAACAACCCGCCGGACGGCCCGGTGCCGCCGCTGTGCTCGTTCAACCCGCTGCACTATCTGGAACTGCCCGAGCTGTTCATGGAGTACATCAGTTCGATGACCGGGAAGTCGCCCTCGACCACCGGCGCCGGCTCGGAGGGGGCGCTGACCAAGGGACCGTTCAACGCGATGCCGGCGATCATCGACCTGAACGCGGCGCTGCTGTCGTATGTGCTGACCGGCTACGACGGCTGGGTGTCCTGCGCCGGGTACGTCGGACCGAACGTCCGGGTCGACCACGACATCTCGATGCTGGTGCCCGAGCTGTTCTCGCGGATGACCGACGACGAGCGCTCGGCGCGGAACCTGATCGCCGAGGGCTTCCTGGAGCGGGTCGAGGACTTCGAGCACGACGGCCACCTGGTCCGGGCCAGCCGGCTCGGCTACCGGATGACGCAGCGCTTCGCCAGCAAGTACTTCGGCCGGATCTTCCTGCACCCGCACGTGGTGTTCACCCCCGAGATGCTGCGTCCCGAGTTGCAGGACCTGGATGTCTACGCCCAGAGCCTGGACATCATCGTCGAGACCCACCGCCGCGTCGCCCAGGCGTACTTCGACGACGGCACCATCGAGCTGGCCATCCCGCCGCTGCGGGCGCTGCTGGAGATCATGGCGTTCGGGGCGACGTCGGGCGGTCACGGGCTCGACTCGCCGGAGCTGCGCGGGCTGTTCGACCGCGAGGCCGTGCTGGCGTCCGACTGGTACGCGGAGCGGCTGGATTCCAAGCAGCAGTGGGCGACCCGGCGTGCCCAGGCGGTGGTCGACCGGCTGGAGGGCTTCGCCGGGCACCCCGAGAACGCCGAGGCGTGTGAGCGGCTGGACATCACCAGCCGGATCGCCGCGGCCCGCGCCGAGCTGGCCCGATTCTCCAGCGAGGACTACCGCGCAGCCCTGGTCGGCGCCCTGGGCCGGCACCCGCTGGACTGACCCCGCTGGTCTGGGTTCCCGAGCCCAGGCCCGCCGGGGCGGTGCGCGTCCTGGAAGAACAGCGGAAACACCGCGTCGCAACGGGTCTCTTCACGTCCGAGGAACTAGATTTCGCCCTAGGAGCGGACGCCGTCCGGCGACGCCCCTGAAGACGGTTCATCGCTTGGAGTGACATGAGCTATCAATTGGCGTTCTGGGCCTACCCCGACGGCCGGCGCAGCAACCGCGTGGCCGATCGCCGCACCTACCTGAAGCTGATCAAGGGACGCCGGGTGCGCGACGTCGCACCGCTGGACACCGAGCGGGTGCTGGACGAACTGGCGATCGTCTACGGCACCTGGCGGCGCAGCGACACCTATCACTTCTCGCACCCCACCCACGGCTCCTTCGACGTCTGGATCGCCGGCGGCACCTTCGTCGTGCTGACCTTCCACAACGTCAAGGACCTCACCGTGATGGACCCTGCTATCCAGACCCTGGACGCCCTGGGCGTCCCGCTCTACGACCCGCAGGTCGACCGCCGCTTCCCCTGGGTCGCCCGGGCTCAGTAG
>CALMIQ010000560.1 GCA_937863965.1 uncultured Micropruina sp. | reverse complement strand
ACCGCAGTCAGCTCAAGGCGGGCGTCGCAATGCCGGTGTTCGATCCGGAGAAGTTTGCCGACTTGGACCTGGATCGGGACGCGTGGAGCGACGCCAACGCAGAGGTCAGTACGGTTTAGCCAGGGGGCGCGACAGCGGCCAGCAGCCTAGATGGTCAATTCCAAGGGGTCATCGGTGGTCGTAGGTCGAATTGTCGATCATGACCGTCCTGGCACTGGCCGACGCCGGTGTCGACGAGATCTGGGCGCGGGCGGCCACCAAAGCCCATGGCGCCATCCTGGAACGGATCGGTGCGCACCACGTCATCTACTCCGAGGCTTCCACCGGACGCCGGGTTGCGCATGCCATCTCGGGCTACATGATCGACTACTTCGAGTTCGAGGACGGCTTCGGGATCGCCCGGACAGAGGCCCCTCGCAGCACCTGGGGGAAGCCCTTGAGCGAATCGCTGGTACGAAGCCGGAGCAACGTCACCGTGGTGGGCGTGAAGCGGACCGGTCAGAACTTCATCTACGCGGTTCCGGAGACCGTGATCGAGGCCGGCGACGAGTTGATCGTGTCGGGTCGCACGGCCGAGGTCGACGCCTTCTGTCAGTCCCGCTGAGCCGCTTCAGGTGGCGTTCAGCCGGCGCCACTGAGCGGTCACCGCGACGAGAGCGAGTGGCGCCAGGACCGCGGTGGCAACGATTGATCCCGGACCGATCTCCGCGGCGGCGTCCGGGCCGCCCATCCCGGCCAGCAGGGACGGCACCGCGTAGGGGAACCAGGCGCCCGCGCCCAGGACGACCATGATCTGGGTGAGCATCACGATCGCGATCAACACGCCGATGGTGCCCAGTTGGCTACGGGTCAGGGTGGCAACCCAGCCGAAAGGCAGCGCGAGTGCGATGGCGAGCAGGCCCGCGACCATGGCAATCACAGCCTGGAGCCCTACCTCGCCGGCCGGTCGTCCTCCGACGGCCAGGGACAGCAGAACGGTCACCACGAGTGCGGCGGCGTGGCACGCGATCAGCCAGAGCGCGAGCAGCAGCGCCTTCACCAGGCCCACCGTCCAGCGCGGCGCGGTGAGTCCGGCGAGCGCGCCCGCCGTGCCGGCCACGAACTCCCGTCCGTAGCTCCACGCCGCCGCGAACCCTCCGGCAGTCAGCACTGCGACCGACATGATCTGCCCGACCACCAGCAGGTGATTGGTCATCAAGTCGCCGACGGCATAGGGCGCGAACTTGGCCGCGGCCGAGCCCGGCAAGCTCGGCGAGCGGGCCAGCGCCACCGCCCCGACCGAGCCCAGCGGCACCAGCACGATGAGCAGGGGGGTGATCAGCCGGGCCATCGTGGAGCGCCTGAGTTTGAGCAGTTCCAAGCTCCACACCGCACCCATCTCGGTCCCCCTCATGCGTCGGCCCTCCCCTGGGTGTCGGCGGCGAGGACCATCGCAAAGAACCTCTGTTCGAGGTCGCCCTCGCCGGGCGGCAGGGTGCCGATCACCCGGCCGGCGTGCACCGCGACGATCCGGTCGGCGACCCGGGCGACCTCGTCCAGGTGGTGGCTGGAGACCAGGACGCCAGACCCGCATCCGGCGAGTTCGCGGACCACGTCCCGGACGATCACAACACCCGCGGGATCGAGCGCGCTGGTCGGTTCGTCCAGGATCAGCCCGTCCGGGCCGTGCAGGGTGACCGCAGCCACCCCGAGTCGTTGCCAATTGCCCGCCGACAGGCTGCCCGCCCGGGCATCGGCCCACGACGAGAGGGCGAACCTCTCGACCGCCTCCGCGGCCGCACGGACGGCGTCCGAGCGGCTCAGTCCGTGCAGGCGCGCGGCCGCCATCAGATTCTCGTTCACGGTGAGTTCGGGATAGGCCAGCGGCGCACCGACGCACTGGCCGAAGCGCGACGCGACCGGGCCCGGCAGGTTCAGCGGATCGTGACCGAGCACGGACGCCGCCCCGCCGTCAGGACGCAGCCTTCCGGCCAGCACCCGCAGCGCCGTGGTCTTGCCGGCGCCGTTGAGGCCCACCATCGCCACCACCTCACCGGCGCCGACCTCCACGCAGAAACCGTCCAGCGCCACCCGTCCGCCGAACCCGTGCCGGACGCCGCGCAACTCCAACACCGTCATCGCTCCCCTCCAACCACGAGTTGGGCCAGCGCGCGGCGGACCACGGCGTCCAGGGTGACCTCCGGCGGCATCACCGGCCAGGCGAGCAAAGCCGCCGTCACCCCGCCCAGGCAGGCGCCGGTCGTGACCGCCGCCTCCAGCCGGTCCACGCCCTGACCGACCAGCCGGTCGACGATCGCGTCATGAGTCGCCTGGGTCGACGCGGCGAGCGCGCCACGCAACTCCGGCAGCCCGGTCGCGATGGCCACCCGGCGACGTGCGGTGGCGTCCTCGGTGGGGGTGATGCCGTCCAACGCGGTCAGGAAACCGAGCCGGACCCGCTCCAGGGCGGGCAACCCCAGCGGCTGGGCGGCCACCGCCTCGGCGATCAACGGATCGTAGGGGTCGGTCACCAGCACCGCGTCCTTAGTGGGAAAGTGTCGGAAGAACGTCATCGACGTCACCCCTGCGGCATCGGCGATCTGCGCCACCGTGGTCGCCCGGTATCCCTGCCGCTCGAACAGGTCCAGCGCGACCGCCAGGATCCGTTCCCGGGTGCGCAGTGTTCGAGAGGTGACCATCACAGCATAATGTTAGTCTCTAACATCTAGCTTTCCTAGACCGCCTCCTACCTCAGGAATCGCTGACCAGCGTTGGTCGAGCTGGTCGAGACCTCCGTGGCCATCAGCGCTTCGGCGAGCTCAACGAACTTCGGGTGTTGATTCAGCGTCGTCGAAGCCGGTCGGCACGGCAAGGGTCGTGGCGTGGCCGGCACGCACGAGCGCATCGGCGAGGGCTGCGGAAGGCTGGACGTCGCCGCGGGTGCCGGAACCGGTGATGAGGATGCGCATCAGGATCTCCTCGATCCGGACGAGCCGGAACCCCGGATGAGACGGCCTCGTCGCCGACCAGACTTCCCGGTACCCGCACGCACCGTTACTCCTGTTCATAGTCGGCTGGCCGCGCCCACTGTCGGAGCGTGACGGTCGGCGATCCACTGCCGCTTCCGCTGGGGTTCCAACGATTCCACCGGACGGCGTTCATCAACTACCAGCTGAACCGTGCCCATTCGCTCGGCCTGGCCGACGCGGACGACCTGCGCCGCGGTGCCGCACGGGTGTCACGGCCCGGCAACGTCCCGGCGGTGTTCAAGGAGATCGCCGAGCAGGCCGCGAGCCAGCGACGGCATCGCGCAGCGATCGGCGCCATGCGGATCGCCGAGTTCTTCACACCCGGCCGCGACCGGCGGAAACACCGCCGCTACGGCCGCTTCCGGGAGATGGTGGACCTGGCCTTTCCCGACCTCGCCGCCGCTCGGGTGGACATCGCCTACCGCGACGGGTTCCTGCCCGCCTACCACCTACCCGGCGGGGACCGGGGGGCGGTGCTCGTCCACGGCGGATTCGACTCGCTGATCGAGGAGTTCCTGGGCATCTGGCAACGTGTCGCCGCCGGCGGATTCGACGTGGTCGCCTTCGACGGCCCAGGCCAGGGCGGCGCGCGCCGACTGGCCGGACTGCCCTTTGAGCACGACTGGGAGCACCCGGTCGCGGCCGTCCTGGACCGGTTCGAACTCGAACGCGCCGGCCTGGTCGATGGGCGGCTACTGGGCGCTCCGGGCGGCCGCTCACGAGCCGCGGATCGATCGGGTGGTGTCCTGGCCGCCGGTCTACGACTGGCTGCTGCGGGTGCCCGCCCCCCTGCGTCCGATGACCAGAGCGATTATCCGACGGCAGGGTTTCATGCGCTGGAGCATCCGGGCCCGCACCCGCCTCGTCCCCACCCTGGCCGCCGTGGTCGACCAGCCGCAGAGCCAGGGGTCGGGCAGCGCATCGACGGGCTCGGCCGCGGGTGCAAACGACCGGAGACCGGCTCCTGTCTCCCTCCGTTGCGGCACTCGAGCCGGGTGAGTAACCGCGTCCCGCGGGCCAGCTGTCGGGGTGGTCTGCGAGAATCGGCCGGATGGAGCCCCTCGCCACCCCGTTCACGGCCACCTACCGGCTGCAGCTGCACCGCGGCTTCACCCTCGACGATGCGTCCGCGGCCGTGCCCTACCTGGCCGCCCTGGGCATCAGCCACGTCTACCTCGCCCCGATCCTGACCGCGGCGCCCGGCTCGATGCACGGCTACGACGTCCTCGACCACACCGCCATCAACCCCGAGCTGGGCGGCCGGGACGCCCTGGAGCGGCTCGCCGAGCGCTGCCACGCCCACGGCCTCGGCATCATCGTCGACATCGTGCCGAACCACATGGCGCTGGTCGAGGGCCAGTGGCGCAACGCCCCGCTCTGGGACGTGCTGCGCAACGGACGCGACTCGGCCTTCGCGCACTGGTTCGACGTCGACTGGGACCAGCTGGACGGCAGGTTCGGGCTGCCCATCCTGGGCGGCCCGCTGGCCGACACGCTGGACGATCTGCGGCTCGATACCGGACGTCCCGACGAGGGCCCGGCGGCTGGGCAGCCGGTGCTGCGCTACTACGAGCACGTCCTGCCGCTGCGCCCGGACGGCCCCGCGACGTCCGAGTTGACCGAGCTGCTGGACGCCCAGCACTGGCTGCTGGCCTCGCACACCGAGGCGGCCGCCGTGCTCAACTACCGGCGGTTCTTCGAGGTGGACCAGTTGGTCGCCGTCCGGGTCGAGGAGCCGGACGTCTTCGACGCCACCCACGCGCTGCTGCTGGAGCTGCATCACGCCGGGGTCATCGACGGCTTCCGGATCGACCATCCCGACGGGCTGGCCGACCCCGAGGGCTATCTGGCCCGGCTGGCGGCCGCCTGCCGCGAGGGCACCCCGATCTGGGTGGAGAAGATCCTGGAGGGGGACGAACGCCTGCCCGCCTGGGCCTGCGACGGCACCACCGGCTACGACGCCGCCGCCGTGATCGGTGCCGCCCTGGTCGACCCGGCCGGCGTGGACGCCGTGACCGCGGCCTGGGTGGCGACCGGGGGCGAGCCGTCGCTGGAGGAGTGCGTCGAGGCCAGCAAGCGGCAGGTGCTGGCGCAGCTGCTGCAGCCGGAGCTGAACCGGCTGCACCGGGCGGCCATCGCGGCGCTGACCGGTTTCGACGACGCCGCGCTGCGGGAGGCGCTGGCCGAACTCCTGGTCCAGTTGCACGTCTACCGCGCCTACGTCACCCCGGGGACCCCGCCCGACCCGGGACTGGTCGCCCCGCTGCACCACGCGCTGGAGCGGACCCTGAGCTCGCGGCCCGACCTCGCCGAGGTCGCGACCGCGCTGGCTGGCGTCCTGGAGCGGCCGGAGACGGCCCCCGGCGACGCGGACGCCGCGCGCGACCTGTGCGTCCGCTTCCAGCAGACCACGGGTCCGGTGATGGCCAAGGGCATCGAGGACACCGCCTTCTACCGCTGGCACCGGCTGGTGGCGCTCAACGAGGTGGGTGCGGACCCGTCGCTGGGTGAGCACCCCGGCGTGGGCGAGCTGCATGCCTGGGCCGCCCACCAGGCGGAGCGCTGGCCACTGGGCATGACCACGCTGTCCACCCACGACACCAAGCGCAGCGAGGACGTCCGGGCGCGGCTGATCGCCCTGGCCGGCGACGCCGCGGCCTGGACGGCGATCGCGGCCCTGGCCGAACAGGCCGCGGCCGGCCATGGTGTCGATGCCCCGACCGGTCACCTGGTCTGGCAGACGGTGGCCGGCACCCCGGGCCTGACACCCGAGCGCCTGGACGCCTACCTGACCAAGGCGCTGCGCGAGGGCAAACAGCGGACCAGCTGGCTGCGACCCGACGACGACTACGAACGACGCGTGCTGGCGCTGGGCCGGGAGTTCCTCGCCGGAGGCCCGGTCACCGAGGCCATCGATCGCGCGGCACAGGCCAACGCCGACGCGATCCGCACCGTCACCCTGGCCCAGAAGCTGATCCAGCTGACCCTGCCCGGCATCCCCGACACCTATCAGGGCGCCGAGCTGCTGAACGTG
>CALMIQ010000559.1 GCA_937863965.1 uncultured Micropruina sp. | reverse complement strand
CTGGTCGAGGTGGTCCGCCGGTTATTGCTGGGCGGCTCGCTGCGGGCGGGCGCGATGGGGGTGGCGTCCGCGCCGACGGCGACGTCGCGTGCCGTCCGGTGGGTGCCGATCGTCGGTGCCGGGCTGGTGCTGGCCGTGGTCGCGTTCGGGTTGCCGCGTGACCCTTACACCTCGGACTGGCAGCGGTTGCAGACCCCGTCGGTCTCGCCCTGGCTGCCCTTCGGCGCGGACGCCAGCGGCCGCGACCTGCTCGCCCGGGTCGCGCACGGCGCCCTCACCACGGTGGGAACCGCCGTGGGCGTGACCCTGGTCTGCCTGGCGCTGGGATTGGCGATCGGGATGGTGCCGCGGCTGTCGACGGGCCCGATCGAGGTCACCAACGCGGCGCCTCCGGTGATCGCCGGGCTGCTGGTTGCGGCCGTCTGGGGACCGTCGGTGTTCGGCGCGGCGATCGCGGTCGCCGCGGTCAGCTGGGCGCCGCTGGCCGCGCACACCTCGGCGCTGCTGCAGGAGGAGCGCGCCAAGCCGTATGTGGCGATGCTCCCGGTGCTGGGTGTCGGGCAGACACGGATGCTGTGGCAGTACCTGCTGCCCGCGGTGTCCGGGCCGGTGTTCCGGCACGCCATGCTGCGGCTGCCCGGGATCGCGCTGGCGCTGGCGTCGCTGGGGTTCCTCGGGCTGGGTCCGCGGCAGCCGACGCCGGAATGGGGCCTGGTGGTCAGCGAGGGCATCGGCTACCTGGAGCGCGCACCCTGGGCGGTGCTGGCGCCCACGGCGGCGCTGGTGGTGACGGCGGTGATTGCGGTCGGGCTGGCGGCCGATCGGGACTGATGGCGGGGCGTCGGACGGACGCCCTGAAAAGTGCGGGCCAGTGCCGCTCATGGAGCACGACACGCCGCCCGGTAGTCACTGGCCCGCGCTTCTCGACTTCCGGAGGCCGAGCGTGCCGAGGGGGTGCGGTCCGGGAAGTCTGTCGGAGCCCCGATCGCACCCCTCGTCTCGCGTGACCCTTCGATCGGTACCGTGACCGGCGTCGGTGGCGGACGGACGCCCCGCAGAGAGGAATGGCGACATGAATCGCAAGATCGGAGTGGGTCTCGCCGCGGCGGCGCTGACCATGGGCAGCCTGGTGGTGACCGCCCCCCAGGCGGCGGCCGCGACGGCTCCCTCGTGCGTGAAGCACATCGACTCGGGACGCAGCTGGGGCTTCCCCTGGGCGAAGATCCGCAACGACTGCAAGACCAGCCAGCGGGTCAAGATCATCTGGGCCTTCGCGCCGGACAGCGAATGCAAGACGCTGGCACCGGGCAAGACGTTCAAGCACTCGACCGGCATGGCCGGCAGGTTCGACGGCATCAAGCGCTGCTGAACCGCTGACGCGGCGGCGGCCGGGTCGCTACGGCAGCGGCTCGGCCACGCCGGCGATCCGGCGGACCGTCTCGATGGTGTCGGCCTCAGCGGCGTCCTTGTCGTCGCGGTAGCGCAGCACCCGGGCGAACCGCAGCGCCAACCCACCGGGATAGCGGGTGGAGCGCTGCAGGCCGTCGAAGGCGATCTCGACCACCTGCTCGGGGCGCAGGTACACCGTCCAGTCGTCGCGGTGGTCCTCCAGGGCCAGGAATCGTTCGGTCTGCCAGGTCAGCATCGCGTCGGTCATGCCCTTGAAGGTCTTGCCCAGCATCACGAATCCGCCGGTCGCCGGGTCGCGGGCGCCCAGGTGGATGTTCGACAGCCAGCCGCGACGGCGTCCGGAACCCCATTCGACGGCGAGCACGACCAGGTCGAGGGTGTGCACCGGTTTCACCTTGATCCACGACGAGCCCCGGCGCCCGGCCTCGTAGGGGGCGTCGAGGGCCTTGACCACCACACCCTCGTGACCGGACGCCAGCACGGCGGCGGTGAACCGCTCGGCGACCGCCACGTCGTCGGTCACGATGCGGCCCACCCGGGCGGTGTCCGGCACCAGCTCGGCCAGCCGGGCGACGCGCTCGCTGCCGGGCAGATCGAGCAGCTCCTCGTCGTCCAGGGCGAGCAGATCGAAGAAGTAGGAGGTCATCGGGGTCCGGCCGCGCAGCGCCTCGGCGTCGTTGCTCATCGAGCGGGCGGCGGTCTCCTGGAACGGACGCGGACGCCCGTCGGCGCTCAACGCGAGCGCCTCGCCATCGAGGATCAACCGGTTCGCGGGTAGGGCCGATACCGCCTCGACGACATCGGGCAGGCGATCGGTCACGTCGTCCAGACTCCGGGTGAACACCCGGATGTCGTCGCCGTCGCGGTGCACCTGGATGCGGATGCCGTCCAGCTTCGCCTCGACGGCCACCTCCCCGCCCAGGCCGTCCAGCGCCTCGGCGACGGTCTTGGCGCTGGCGGCGAGCATCGGACGCACCGGGCGCCCGACCACCAGGCCGATCCGGGCGACGGCGTCCGCACCCTCGGTGAGCGCGGCCACCGCGACCGGCCCGGTGGCACCGGCCAGCATCACCGCCCGCCGGATGTCGGCGGCCGGCAACCCGGACGCCCTGATCAGCGCGTCGACCATGATGCCGTCGAGGGCCCCCTGGCGGGTCTCGCCGGTGATCAGCCCGGCCAGCCAGCGCTGCTCGTCGGCGGTGGCGCGTCCCATCAGGTCGTCGAGCCGGGCCTTCCGGGCGGTCTGCGAGCCGGGGCCGGAGAGCTCGGCCAGCCCGGCGAAGGCGGCGTCCACTTCGGTCACGGTCAGGGATGGTTTCTCGGCCGGCGCGACCGTTGCGCGGGCCGAGCGCCAGCCGACCCCGGTGCGCCGCTGCCGCAGCGACCCGGACAGGTAGCTGGTAACGATCTCGACTTCGTCCGGTGCCGCCCGGGTGAGCGTCTCGGCCAATGCCGCGACCTTGGCCAGCCGCGACCGGGTGGCGGCCACGGCGGCGGACGTCGCGACGAGTTCGGCCAACAGCATGGGGACCATTGTGCAGGTGGAGATCGCGGTGTGCCGCGCATCATCTGGGTGAGCGCCGTCTTGGACGCCCGCAGGACATCCAGCCACTCGTCCGGGCGATGACCGACGCCCACGTGAAGGGTGCTTCCGGCAACCCCGGGCTTCGCCAGAGCGGTTGGTCCGCTCGAGCTCGCCCGATCCACGTCGCCCGCCCGTCTCGATCTCGGCATCGTGACACGGTGTCGGCGTGGAGACACGATTTCGCGTCCGGACCCGAAATCATGTCCCGACTTGGCCAGCGTGTTGCGATGCCGAGATCGGGACCGGCCTTGGCGACCCTCCGGAAGACAGGGCAGTCTCATCGGCGGGCAGGCGGGCAGGCGGGCAGGCGGGCAGGCGGGCAGGCGGGCAGGCGGGCAGGCGG
>CALMIQ010000558.1 GCA_937863965.1 uncultured Micropruina sp. | reverse complement strand
CTGGGCTGGCTCGATCCGGACGCCCTCGGCCCGGCCCTGCTGGCGTTGCTGGATCCGGCCGCGCTGGCGCCGGCCACCGATCCGCTGGTCTGGCCGGCGCTGAGCGGCCCGATGCTGCTGGTGATCGGCCTGGTGCTCGCGCCGCTGCCGCTGACCCGGGCGCGGCGTCCGGCGACCGTGGCGTCCAGCCGCAACGACACCCGCGTCCGGTCGCTGCGGGCCCGAGCCGCGGAACCGGAGCCGACATGGCGGTGATCACCTTCGACCGGGTCGGCGTCCGCTATCCGGGCGCCGAGCGGCCCACGCTCGCCGACGTCTCGTTCGGCCTGCCGGAGGGCGACCTGTGCCTGGTGATCGGCGCCACCGGCTCGGGCAAGTCGACCCTGCTGGGCGCGATCAACGGCCTGGTGCCGCACTTCACCGGCGGCGTGCTGAGCGGGCAGGTGCTGGTCGACGGACGCGACACCGCCCAGCACCGGCCGCGCGACCTGGCGGACGTGGTCGGCCACGTCGGCCAGGATCCGCTGCGCGGCTTCGTCACCGACACCGTCGAGGACGAGATCGCCTACGGCATGGAGCAACTCGGCATCGCAGGCGTGGCGATGCGCAAGCGGGTCGAGGAGACCCTCGACCTGATGGGCATCGCCGACCTGCGCCGGCGTCCGCTGGTCGAGCTCTCCGGCGGGCAGCAGCAGCGGGTGGCGATCGCCGCGGTGCTGGCCGCCCAGCCGCGCATCCTGGTACTCGACGAGCCCACCTCCGCCCTCGACCCGACCGCCGCCCAGGACGTGCTGGCCGCGATCACCACCCTGGTGCACGAGGTCGGCCTGACCGTGGTGCTCGCCGAGCACCGGCTGGAGCGAGTGATGCAGGCCGCCGACTCGATGCTGTGGCTGCCCGGCGACGGCCGGGTCGTCCACGGGGCGCCGGAGGAGGTGCTGGCGGGTGCGAGCATCGCTCCACCGCTGGCCCAGCTGGCCCGGATCGCCGGCTGGCCGCGGGTGCCGCTGAGCGTCCGCGAGGCCCGGCGCCGGGCACTGGCCGAGAACCTGATGCCGACCGCCCCGGCGCGGTCGCCGCTCGCCGCCGAGCCGGTGCTGCTGTCGGCGCGCGGCGTGGACGTCCGCTACGGCGACCTGGTCGCCGTCGCCGGTGTCGATCTCGACCTGGCCGCGGGCACCGTGACCAGCCTGCTGGGCCGCAACGGCGCCGGCAAGTCGTCGCTGTTGTGGGCGCTGCAGGGCGCGCTCAGCTGCGCCGGCGCGATCGCCGTGCAGGGCAGGGACCCGCGCCGGCTGTCGGCCGCCGAGGCGCGCCGGCTGGTCACCCTGGTGCCGCAGACCGCCGCCGACCTGCTCTACCTGCCCACCGTGGGCGCCGAATGCGCGCAGGCGGACGCCGAGAGCGCCGTGGAACCCGGTACCACGGCCGGGCTGCTGCGCGGCCTCGGCGTGCAGGTGCCGGACGACCGCGACCCGCGCGACACCTCCGAGGGCCAGCGGCTCGCCCTCGTGCTGGCGATCCAGCTGGCCGCCCGCCCGCCGGTGGTGCTGCTGGACGAACCCACCCGCGGCCTCGACTACCGGGCGAAGGCGGAACTGCGCCGGATCATCGCCGGCCTCGCCGCCGCCGGCAAGGCCGTGCTGATCAGCACCCATGACGTCGAGTTCGCGGCGGCGGCCAGCCGGCGCACCCTGCTGATGGCGGACGGCGAACTGATCGCCGACGGACCCACCGCGGAGGTGCTCACCTCGTCGCCGGCCTACGCGCCGCAGATGGCGAAGGTGTTCGCGCCGCTGCCGGTGCTGACCCCCGACGACGTCGCCCGGGGGTTGGCATGAGAGCCTCGTGGGCCGGTCGGGCGGGCGGCAACGCGCGGGTCTCGATCGCGGTCGTGGTCGCCGTCGGAATCGGCGCCGTCGCCTTCAGCTGGCCGCTGTTCCTGCGTCCCGAGTCGGGCCTGCGGCCCGAGCAGGCACCGATCGTCTTCGCGCTGGTGCTGCCGATCGTGCTGGCGATCGTGCTGTCCGAGGTGGCCGGGGGCCGGATGGACGCCCGCACGCTGGCCATGCTGGGGGTGCTCGCCGCGGTCGGCACGATCCTGCGCCCGTTGAGCGCCGGGACGGCCGGCTTCGAGCTGGTGTTCTTCGTCCTGATCCTGGCCGGGCGGGCGTTCGGCGCCGGATTCGGCTTCGCCCTTGGGGCGATCACCCTGTTCACCTCGGCGCTGATCACCTCGGGGGTCGGCCCCTGGCTGCCCTACCAGATGCTCGCGGCCGGCTTCGTCGGGCTGTTCGCCGGGCTGCTGCCGCGGGTCCGTGGGCGCGTCGAGGTCGTCCTGCTGGCGGGCTACGGATTCGTCTCGGCGTTCGCCTACGGCTGGGTGATGGACTTCTCCTTCTGGCCGTTCGGGATCGGCAACGACACCCAGATCTCGTTCGATCCGGCACTGGGCCCGGTGGAGAACCTGCACCGCTTCGTGCTGTACAACCTGGCCACCTCGATGGGCTGGAACCTGGGCCGGGCGCTGACCAACGCGGTGCTGATCGCCCTGGTCGGACCGGCACTGTTGCGCCTGCTGCGCCGCTCGGCGCGACCCGCCGCGTTCGCCCCGGCGGGCTCCCGATCGGGCGTCCACGGTGGAATGGAGCGGCGGAAGGCTTGAGGAATAGAGTGTCGTGAGGGCAGGTTGGGGGTACTGAACGGCCATCACCTCAGCGCCCGCCGCCAGGGCCGACCATTTACGAAGGAGTACCGATGACGTACACGCTGCCGGACCTCGATTACGACTACGGCGCACTCGAGCCTCACATCTCCGCGCAGATCATGCAGCTGCATCACGACAAGCACCACGCCGCCTACGTGGCCGGTGCGAACACGGCGCTGGAGAAGCTGGCCGCCGCCCGTGAGAGCGGTGATTTCGCGGCGATCAACAAGCTCGAGAAGGACCTCGCCTTCCACCTGGGCGGGCACATCAACCACTCGGTGTTCTGGAAGAACATGTCGCCCGAGGGCGGCGGACGTCCCGACGGCGAGATCGCGGCCGCGATCGATGAGTTCTTCGGCTCCTTCGAGGGCTTCCAGAAGCAGTTCAACGAGGTCGCCAACGGTCTGCAGGGCTCCGGCTGGTCGGTGCTGGTCTGGGACACCCTGGGCCAGCGGCTGAACATCAACCAGCTCTTCGACCAGCAGGGCAACCTGCCCGTCGGCCAGCTGCCCGTGCTGCAGCTGGACATGTGGGAGCACGCCTTCTACCTGCAGTACCTCAACGTCAAGGGCGACTACGTCAAGGCGTGGTGGAACGTGGTCAACTGGGCCGACGTCACCGAACGCTTCA
>CALMIQ010000557.1 GCA_937863965.1 uncultured Micropruina sp. | reverse complement strand
TCACCCTGCGCGACCGGGACGGCGACCTGCGCCTGGTGCAGCGTCCGGTGGTCGCCGAACGGCCGGTGACCCGGCGGGTGACCGATGCGGTCGTGGACAGCCGCCTGGAGTTGCCGAACACCGAACCGGCGGTCCGGATCGTCGCGGAAGTCGAGTTCGGGACGGCCGATCGGATCGGCCTGGACGTCCGGGTCGGCGACGGTGAGCGGACGCGCATCGTCGCCGATCGATCGACGGCGACCCTGGCGGTGGACCGCACCCGGTCCGGGGTGGTGGACTTCCACGGCGCGTTCGCCGGCATCCATTCGGTGGTGGTGCCGCCGACCGATGTGCTGCGGCTCGACGTCTACGTCGACGAGGCGTCCGTCGAGGTGCTGGCCGCCGACGGCGAGGTCGCGCTCACCGATCAGGTGTTTCCCTCGCCCGAGAGCACCGGGCTGGCGGTCTTCGCCGACGGCGGAACGGCCATCGTGCGCGAACTGACCGTCACGGCGCTGTGACCCGGGCGAAGGCCGGCGCATGCTCGGGCCGGACGCCCACCCCGACCAGATAGGCGGGGACGGCGGTCAGCCAGGGCAGCCGTCGCAGCACGGCGGCCGCAGCCCGCGGCACCTCCAGCGGGCCTCCGCCGGCGAGCAGCGCGTCGATGCCGCGATGGACCACCTGCTGTGCCGCCTGGGTGACCCGTGCGGCGAACGCGCGACGGCGCTGGACGGCCTCCAGGTCGGCGTCGGTGGGCCGTCCCGCCAGCAGCGGCGCGGCCAGCAGCCGGGCCGCCGCCGCGCCGTCCTGCACCGCGAGGTTGACGCCGACGCCGCCCGCCGGCGACATGGCGTGCGCGGCGTCCCCGATGCACAACAGGCCCGGCGCCCACCAGCGGCGCAGCCGGTCGACCCGGACGTCCAGCAGCTTCACCTGGTCCCACTCCAGCCCAGCGGCGGCGTCCGCCAGTTCGGGCGCCGCCGTGGCGATCGCGTCCCGCAGGGCATCGATTCCGGCGGCCCGGAGTCCGGCGTCGCTGCCCTTGGGGATCAGCCGGGCCGCCTGGACGTAGCCGCGCCGCGGGATCATCACGAACACCGACCCGGCTCCGGTGCGCGGCAGCAGGCTGGAGCCCACGCTCACCTCGGTCGGCAGCCGGAACCACCAGGCGTCGAACCGCACCGGCAGCTCGGTCAGCGGCAGCAGCGCGTCCGCGCGGACGGTGGAGCCGCGGCCGTCGCAGCCGATGACGAGGTCGGCGGGCAGTTCGTGTTCGCCGTCCCCGTCGCGGCACCGGACGCCGACCACCCGCCCGCCGGAACGGAGCAGTCCGACGAACTCGGTCCCCATCCGCAGCGTGAAGGACGGCTCCGCCCGGCCCGCGTCGGCGAGCACGTCGAGGAAGTCCCACTGCGGGGTCATCGCGATGTAGGGCCGGCTCAGCCGCAGCCGGGTCAGGTCGGCGACGACCACGTCACCGCCGCCGCGGACCGGCACCCGCACCCGCTCCAGCCTGCTGTACGGCACCTGGTCGAAGGCCGGCCCCAGCCCGAGTTCGTCGAGCAGGGTGAGCGTGCTGGGGTGCACGGTGTCGCCGCGGAAGTCGCGGAAGAAGTCGTCGTGCTTCTCGAGCACCGTGACCGCGATCCCGGCTCGGGCCAGCAGCAGCCCGCAGATCATCCCGGCCGGTCCGCCGCCGACCACGATGACGCTGCCCGCACCCACCCCGCCAGGCTACGACGTGGTCGGGGCGTGATCGCCCGGCGTCACGCGCCCGCCGCGCCGAACGCCTCCAGGTAGGCCTGCCGGTCCTGCTCGGTGATGTCGCGGACCACTCGGCACGGATTGCCCACCGCCACCACGTCGGGCGGGATGTCGCGGGTGACGATGCTGCCGGCCCCGATCACGGCGCGGGCGCCGATCGTGACGCCCGGGCCGACGACGACATGGGCGCCGAGCCAGGCGCCCTCGCCGATCGTGACCGGCTGGGCGTACTCGAACATGTCGGCGGTCCGCTGCCGGAAGTCGACGGGGTGGCTCGCGGTCGCGATGGTGACCCGCGGGCCGAACAGGACCAGGTCGCCGATCGTCACCGGGGCGCAGTCGAGGATGGTGAGGTCGTAGTTCGCGAAGACGAACTCGCCCATCGTGATCTGACTGCCGTAGTCGCAGCGGAACGGCGGCTCGATCCAGACGTGCTCGCTGACCGAGCCGAGCAGCCCGCGCAGCAGCTCCAGGCGGCGCGCCTCGTCGTCGGGATGGGTGTTGTTGTACTCGTGCAGCACGCGCTTGGTCGCCGCGCGCGCCTCGGTCAACTCCGGATCGGTCGAACGATACGTCCGGCCAGCGATCATCCGCTCCCGTTCCGTGGCCTCGCCGGCTGTCATGGCCCACCCCCTCGTGTCGTCCGCTCAGCGTAGTGAACCGCGCGGGCCGGCGCAGGGGCCGATCTCAGGCCGGCTGCCGCAGGACCTCGTCGATGGTGTCGATCACCTTGCCGGCGTAGCTGCGTCCGTCGGGCAGCTTCGCCTCGTAGTCGAAGTAGTGCTCCTTGATGTTGTGGTTGTAGGGGCCGAGTTCGATCATCGAGATCTTCCCCGCGCGGTCGGCCTCGTTCCACGGGGACGCCTTGGCGATCGGCCAGCGGCCCGCGAAGAGCAGCTTCCCGGAGGCCTGCAGGAAGTCCTTGGTGCCGTACAGGTGCCACAGGTGCTCCACTCGGGCCAGCGCGATGTCGTCGGACAGCATGCCGCCCAGCGACAGCACCGAGGTCCGCAGCCCCATGGCGTCGAGGTACCAGGCGGCGCCGAGCGCGATCTGGCCGCCGCCGCTCCAGCCCAGCAGCACGACCTGGTCGGCGGCTCCGGGGACGTGGCCGTGCCGGACCAGCGAGCGATGGATCTCGCGGGCGGTGCCCATGTTGTAGGTGGGTCCGTAGCGGCGGTCGGCACAGACGAACAACTGCATCAGGTTGCGCAGGTTGATCAGCACCGCGAGCGCCGCGTTGGGGTTCTTCATCCGGACCGTCTGCAGCCGGCGCCACAGCTTGCCGAGCAGCCGTTCGGCGGTCAGCCCGCGGTTGTCCACCGCATAGGGAAAGACGTCGTCGATCACCGTGAAGTCGGTGAGCCGGTCGCCCAGGTCCTTGACGAACGGCAGTTCCTCCTCGGGAACGTCCTTGGCGGCCAGCGCCCCGATCCCGGAGAGGTAGACCAGGAACCGGCGCGGCCGGGCGTCGGCGACCGCCGACGCGGTCAGCTCGACCGAGCTGGGTTGCTCGACGGTCTCGACCTCCTCGGCGCCCCGCGTCGCCCACCAGTGCAGGGATTCCAGGGGCGCGAGCACCATGCCGGCGACGGCGAGAGCCAGGAGCAGGATGAGCAGGTCGTCGAGGATGATCACGCCGTCACCTCCGACGTGATCATCGGACGACCGTTGAGCACGTCCGCCCCGGACACCCAGAACGGCCGGCCGCTGATCCGTTCGAACAGGGCGGCCATGCCGCGCGAGATCCACGGCGAGCACACCGTCGAGGCCAGGTGCATGGTCAGCCAGGACGCCGCCACCAGTGCCAGGGCCGGCCAGCGGCCGATGCCGAAGGTGCTCGCCGTCACCGCCCACAGGCAGACCGCGCTCCAGGCCGACAGGATCCGCCCGATCGCGGGGCCCATGTAGGGGATCAGCACGAGGAAGCCCCAGACCTGCGGTGCCGTCGCGACCAGGACGCCGGTCAGCACGGTGACGTAGGACACCTCGCGCCCGCTGAAGAACGAGCCCAGACCCCACAGCACCACCGACTCCAGGGCGTGCA
>CALMIQ010000556.1 GCA_937863965.1 uncultured Micropruina sp. | reverse complement strand
GGCACCGTGGGCGGACAGCTTCACCACCCGGCGCACGCCGCCGGCCACGCAGGCGTCGATCATCGCCGACTCCCAGGCGACCTGCTCGGGATGGTTCGGCGCCGCCAGGAACACCTGCCGGACGCCGTGGACGGCCGCCGCCAGCGAGTCGCGGTCGGTGAAGTCGCCGACCGCGAGCTCGACGCCCTCCGGCAGCAGGGTGCGGGCGCGTTCGGCGTCCCGGACCAGGGCGCGGACGGGTGTCCCCGTGGCCGCGAGTTCAGACGCGAGCGAGCGGCCCACGGTGCCGGTCGCCCCGGTGATCAGGGTGGTCATCGTCGTTCTCCTCGTTGTTGGGTGGACGCGGCGGGGTGCCGCGCCGGTTGGGTAGCCAGTGGTGGCGCAGCCACCACAGCAACATCAGGCCGCTGACCACGATGTTGAAGGTGTGCATCAGGTAGATCGGGCCGGGTGGCAGGCTGATCACGTAGACCGTCTGGGCGAGGTTGCCGACGTTGGCGATGATCAGGTTCGCGGGGCTGTACGAGGACAGGTCGCGGGTGCGCCGGGCCCGGATCAGCATGGGCAGCGCCGAGCAGACGAAGAGGAGGGTCGCCACGGTGCCGGCGATGGCACCGACCACGGTGAGCGACACCATGGCGACCTCCTTTCCCCCGATCAGGCGTGGGGTATCGACCCCAGACGTGGTGGGATGTTGCGGTTGAAGCGGAACAGGTTGCCCGGATCCCAGTGGCCCTTCAGGACGCGCAGGCGCTCCCATTCCGGCTCCGAGTAGGCGCTGCGGATCTGCTCCGCGCCGTCGGCGCCCTCCAGGAAGTTGACGTAGCCGGCGCCGTCGGTGAACGGCGCGGTCCGGCGTGCCAGCCGGTGCAGCGCGGCCGAGGCCGCCGGGACGCCGCCGGGCGGCAGGGCCAGCGCGGCAGCGTTGAGCGAGAAGTTCGCCCCCGTCCGGCCCAGCGGGCTGAGCTGATCGGCCGGTACCCGCAGCGCCCCGCCGAGGTGGCGGAACTCCACGAACAGCACGCCGGAATCGGGGGTGTGCGCGGACGCCACCCGTTCGATCAGCGGCGCCGTCAACGCCGGCAGCAGTGCGCTGTGCAGCTTCACCGGCAGTGGGTCGACCGGCTCGGCGCTGATCAGGTCCAGGTCGAGCGCCGGCATCCGGCGCACCTGGTCGATCAGCGGCGTCCCGAGCGCGTTGCGCAGTTCGCGGACGGCCGTGACTCCCGGCAGCAGGTCGGTACCCGAGTAGCACAGCCGGATGCAGGCGAACGACCCGCCCCGCAGCGGCTCGGGCACGATCTCCAGCGGTGGGAAGTTGACCAGCGCCGCCGACGAGGCCAGCTCGTCCGCCTGCCGCTCGGCCCAGGCCGCGTAGCCGCTGAGCGCCCGGACGGCGTCCGCGGCCGGGTAGAACAGTGCCCCGCCGTAGACCACGTCGACCTCGTGCAGCCGCAGTTCGAGCGCGGTGACCACGCCGAGGTTCCCGGCGCTGCCGCGCAACCCCCAGAACAGCTCCGGATGGTGCTCGGCGTCGACGGTGACCAGGTCGCCGGTGGCGGTGACCACGTCGGCGGAGAGGATCGACTGGCTGGCGAATCCGAAGTGCCGGCCGAGCCAGCCGAAGCCGCCGCCCAGGCTGTAGCCGACCACGCCGAGGCGCGAACTGGAGCCCTGCAGGCCGATCAGGCCGTGCTGGGCGGCGCGCTGGTTCAGCTCCCGCCAGCTCACCCCGGCCTGCACGCGGGCGGTCCGGCTGACCGGATCGACGAACAGGCCGCGCATCGCGGAGGTGTTGATCAGCATCCCGCCACGGACGGCGTGGCCGGTGCCGTGGCCGGTGGCCATCACGCCGACGCCGAGATCCTCGGCGCGGGCCCGGCGGACCGCCTGGATGACGTGGTCGGCGTGCTCGGCCATCGCCACGACCGCGGGGGCATGGCTGCCGAGCAGGTTCCATGCGGTGACGGCCGCGTCATAGCCGGCCTCGCCCGGGTACAGATACCGGACGCCGGTGCTCGGGCGCTGTCCGGACTGCCGCTCGATGGTGTTCGGCACGGTGCTCATGTGAGGATCTCCCTGGTTCGTTCGGACGGCGGGCGCCGTCCCTGCCCTTCCAGGGTCGCGATCCGGAGCGGTCCGCACATGGGTGGAGATCACCCAGTTCGGCCGTCCACCTCACCCATCTCTGCCGCCGCGATCACCGGGGCGAGCTCCCGGCGGCGGGTCAGCCCGAGCTTGGCCAGCGCCGCCGACACGTGGTGGTCGACGGTCCGCACCGACAGCACCAGCTGGTCGGCGATCTCGGCGTTGGTCAGGCCGGCCGCCGCCAGCCGGGCGACGTCGAGCTGGCGTCCGGTCAGCCCCAGCGGGTTCGCCCGGGTGCTGCGCGACGGGCCGCGCGGCACCGCCCGCACCCCCTGCTCGGCGAGCAGCCGGCGCACCAGGCTCGCGGCGGCGGTGGCCTCCAGCAGGTCCAGGGTGCGCAGACCGGTGAGCAGTTCGTCCGGGTCGCCGTGGTCGAGGCCGGCCAGGGCCAGTTCGTAGGGGTCGGTCGCCGCCCACGGGTCGGCGTCCGGTTCCGGCGCGTCGCCGGGCACCCCGGCCCTCAGCACATAGCGCCGGATCTCGGCGTCCAGCGGCTCGGCGGCCGGACGCCGCGCGTGCGGACGCCAGCCCTCCAGCACCTCGGCGGCCACCTCGGGCCGCTGGTTGAGCCATGCCCACTCGGCGAGGGCGGCCCCGGCGAAGCCCAGGCAGGGCAGCATCCGCAGCCGCAGGGCGAGCTCCCAGCAGCGGCGCAGTTGGTGCTCGGCGGACGGGTCACCGCGCCGGGCGAGCAGCCGTGCGTGCGGCGCCAGCGAGTAGGTGAGCAGCATGCCGGGCTGCGGGTCGCGGGCCACGGTGAGTTCCAGCGACCGGAGCGCCGACGCCCAGTCGCCGCGGCGCTGCGCCAGCAGCGCCTGGTGCACCTCGAGGTTGTAGGCGTGCGACCAGTAGCCGTGTTCGCGGACGAAGTCCAGGCCCTCCCCGGTCACCTGCTCCAGTTCGTCGGCGGCGCCGAAGCGGTACAGCAGCTCGGACAGGTTGGTGTACGCCCGGGCCGCCGCCTCATGGGCCTGTTCGGCCAGCGCGGAGGCCAGGCTGCGCCGGGACAGCTCCAGCCGCTCCCGGGGGCCGAGCCCCTCCCGCGCCATCGACAGGTAGTTCAGGCACAGCGACTCCGTCCCGGGCAACGCCCCGGCGCCGACCAGCGCGAGCGCCCGCTCCAGCATCGGCACGGCGCGCGGGTCCCCGGCCAGCGCGTGGTGCGAACCCAGCGCGCCCAGGGCGGCCGCGGCGGCCTCGGGATCGGTGGCGTCCACGAGTGCGAGTGCCCGCTCGGCGCACTCCAGCGCCTCGGCCGGTTCTCCGGCCAGCACCAGCTCGCGGGCCAGCCGGCGCAGCGCGGCAGCCTGGGACGGCCGGTCGCCCAGCCCGGACCACAGCTCGACGGCCCGCCGGCCGTGGGTCACCGCCGCCTCGAACCGGTGCGCGATGTGCAGCACCCAGGCGTAGCTGTCGCAGACCGCGGCCAGCCGGTGCGGCTCCATCAGCCCCTCGTGCTCCAGCGCGGCGGCGAAGTAGGCGATCGCCTGCCGGTTGGCGCCCACCCGTGCCGAGTAGTCACCGGCCTCCGGGGCGTGGGCCACCACGGTCGCGCCGTCCCCGGCCCGGATCGCGTGGTGCAGCAGCCGCGGCACGTCCTCGCCGGCGGCCAGCACCTCGACCAGGTGCCGGTGGATCGCGCGCCGCCGCAACGCCGGCAGCGACTGCTCGGTGGCCCGCCGGGCCAGCTCGTGCCGGAACCGGACGCCGTCGGC
>CALMIQ010000555.1 GCA_937863965.1 uncultured Micropruina sp. | reverse complement strand
GTCCCCGAGATGCGGAATTCGCACGCGAGGAACCGTCCCCGGGTACGGAGATCGAAGGTTGGGGACGGTTCTTGCGGGGTTGAACCTGACGTCGCGTCAGGTTCTAGCGTCGTCGGCATGACACAGGACACCATCACCGCCGACCGGGTGACCAGCGCGATCGTGCTGTTGGGGGACGCCGACCCCGAAGTGCGGCTGCGCGCCGCCGTCGACCTGGGCACCTGGCGGGCGGACGGGGCGGCGCCGGCACTGGTCGCCCGGTTGGGGATCGAGCCGAGCCACGCCATCCGCGAGACGCTCACCTGGACGCTCCTGCGCATGCGGGACGCGGCCCGTCCGCTGCTGCGGGCCGCACTCGGCGATCCCAACTGGCTGTCCCGGATGCAGGCCTGCCACGTGCTGAGCAAGCTCGGCGATCCGGCGGACGCCGAGTACCTGCTGCCGCTGCTCGCCGACCCGGTGGACGCTGTCGCGTCCCGCGCCTGGTGGGCCGCCGGGCAGACGGGCTCGCCGGCGGTCACGGACGCCCTGGCGGAGCAACTGGGTCGCGGCGACAGCGAGCTGCGCAACTCGCTCAGCATCGCGTTCGAGGAGTTGCGCGACCTCGGCGTCCCGGCGCTGGCCCGCCGGCTCCGGCACGACGAGATGGCGGGGGTACGCGAGCACGCCGCCGACACCCTCGGGCTGATCGGCTCCCCGTATGCCGATCCGGCGATCCTGCTGCTGCACGAGGCCACCGCCGATCCGGATCCGATGGTGCGCTTCGCCGCGCTGAACGCGTTGGGTCAGCTGGATTCGCCGCGGGCGCGCGCCGCCGTCCGTGCGCTGTCGGATGCGGACGATCCGCGGCTGCGGCGTCTCGCGGAACGGCTCGTCCGCCGGCACCGGCCCGAGCCGGCTCCGGTCGCCCCGGACCCCACGGGCCGTCCGCTACCCGCGGGCGTGGTCGCCGCGGCCCCGGGGGTGCTGGTCGAACTCGCGTGCGAGTCGACCCCGCTGACGCAGAGCCGGACGCTGACCGCGCTGGCCGACCGGGTCGCCACGGTTGCCGCCGCCCACCCCGGTCTCGACCGGGACGGACTTCTCGAGGTCGCGCTCCCGGACGGGTCGACGGTGCGGGACGGGCTCGCCACCCTGTCGGTCCGTGCCGGGGAGGCGATCGATATCGCCGCCGTGGAGCGCCTGGACGGGGCCGCGCCCGCCGTCCATGCGGCCGCCGGCGGATCGCCGGTCGGGGTTCTGCTCGGGCACACCGGGAGCCCCGACCCGGACACCGACCGGATCATCGCCAAGGTCCTGCTGCAGGTGGCCGTCTGCGAACCTCGGTACGTCGCGACCGGCGATGTGCCCGCCCGGGTCTGGGACGACGTGCGCGCGGCGGCAGACGACCGAGCGCGGGCCGACGGCCTGACGGGTGCCCTGGCGGAGCGGGCCGTCGCGGGGGCCATGGCCGACTATGCGGCGCGGCACGTGTTGCTGCAGCAGGTGAGCATCACCGACCCCGGCGGCACGATCGACGCCCTGTTGTACGGCCGGGGGATCCGGCTCACCGGCTTCCGCCGGCTGACCGCAGGCGATCGGCGCTGATCCGGCGGGCCAGGGCCACCAGGTGCGGGTCATCGGACGCCGCGGCGCGGGCGATCGCGGCGTCGGCGGCCTCACCGCGCACCTCGGCCAGCGCGAACACCGCGGCCAGGCGCACCTGCCGGTCGCCGTCGTCGGCCCGCGCGACCAGTGCCGAGGTGGCCGCGGGTCCGTCGAGCTGCTCGAGCACCTCGACGGCCCGGGTCCGGGCCCTCGGATCCGCGGGGGGAGCGAGCGCGAGTGCCGCGGCGGCGACGTCGCCGAAGCGGATCAGGGCATCGGTGACGGCGGCCCCGAGCGGTTCGTCGGGGGTGCCGAGCAGGTCGATCAGATCCGGCAGGGCGCGTTCGTCGCCGAGCCGTCCCAGCGCGGTGACCGCCGCCGCCCGGATCGCCGGCTCGGGATCGTCCAGCAGTGTCTTCAGGGCGGGCACCGCATCGCGCTCGCCCAGCTTGTCCAGGGCATGCACGATGTGCAGCCGGACCCCGGGTCGCGCGCCGCCGAGCAGGTCGATCAGCGGCGCGACCGCGGGGCGTCCGTGCCGCGCCACCGCCCACACCAGCACCCCCAGCACGTCCGGATCGGTCTCGGCCGCGATGCGCTCGATCAGCACCGGCAGCGGGATCGGGTCGGCGTCCAGGGCCGCGCGCACCCGGACGGTCGCCTCCGGATGCCGCAGCCGGGCGATCAGGGCGATGGTGTCGAGCAGCTCCGGCCAGGCGGCCTCGTTGCCCGCGCGCAGCACCCGCAGCCGGTCGAGCAGCTGCCGCTGCAGCGCGATCTGTTCGGTCAACCGGGCGATGTGCTGGTCCAGCACTAGGTTCGGGTCGAAACCGGGATCGTCCAGTGCCGCCTGCACCTCGGCGAGGCTGAGCCCGAGCGACCGCAGGTGCTGGATGTCGAGCAGCCGTCGCAGGTCGGACGGCGTGTACAGCCGGTGGTCGCCCCAGCTGCGCTCGCTCGGCACCAGCAGCCCGAGCCGGTCGTAGTGGTGCAGTGCCCGCACGGTCAGCCCGGTGCGACGCGCCACCTCACCGATCCGCAGCCAACCGTCGTCCATGGACGCCGAGGCTACGCCCCGGAGGCGAACCCGCGGAAACACCGGCCAGGTGACCCGGGTACGGCCAGTCCCGGTGTTGATCAGCGCTTCCTCGGCCGCGGCCGGCGTGGGTGCGACCGTGAGGAGTCAGCGCCTTCCCGGCTCAGGAACCCGGCGCGGTCCAGTGCGGGTCGCGTCCGAGGCGGGCGAGCAGTTGCTCGACCGGGGTGGCGCCGTCCGGAATCGGGAGTGCCGGCGCGCAGACGCCGGGCGAGTGCAGCGCGGCTCCCCAGCCGTCGGCGATAGCGCCGAGGGTGCGGGCGTCGTCATCGGTGATCGGGCCGTCCTGGCCGGTGGCGCGGGCGACGTCCCAGCCGTGCACGACCAGGTCCCAGCCGTAGAAGTCGGCCATGGTGTCGCCGATGGTGGTCGGTCCGAAGTAGCCGTCGTAGGGGCGCTCGGCCACGCCGCCGGTCGCCAACGCCTGCGCGACATCGCTGAGGTGCGCCCGCCAGGCCTCCGCGGGATCGTTCGTCGCCGGCGGTGTGGTGTCGAGCAGCCCGTGTCTGACCAAGAAGTCGCGTTCGGTGTCGATCACGTGGCGGACGACGTCCGCGGCCGTCCAGCCCTCGCAGGGACTGGGGTCGTCCCAGCGGCTGCCCACGCCCGCCACGATCCGGCTGAAACGATCGGCGCGGCCGGTGAAGATGGTGATGGTGTTCGTCATGTGCCCCAGGCTAGGAAGACAGCCGCGACGAGCCTTGTGATAATCCGACACATGCCCGATCCGTCTGCTGGAACCGGACGCCGCGTCGACCCGATCGATCGCGCCCACCTGACGTCGGCCGCGCGACCGTCGCCGCCGATCCACCGGTACGCGCCGTCCGCCGTGCTGGCGGACCTGGTCGCCCGGTACTGGATCCCGGTCTGGTCGCTGACCGCGCCGACGACCCAGAGCACGCTGCAGTACCCGGTCTGCCTGATCGTGGTGAGCGATAGCTACGCGCGGTTCTACGGCGTCGCCCGCGGCCTCTCCCGGGTGACGCTCGACGGTGACGGCTGGGCGGTCGGCGTGCTGTTCCGTCCCGCCGCCGGACGCCTGCTGCTCGGTCGTCCGGTCAGCGAGCTGACGGACGCCCACCTCGAGCTGGCCTCGTTGCCCTCGATCGACGGAGCGGCGCTCGCCGCGCGGGTCACGGCCTCGATGACCCCTGATCCGGCCGCCCCGTCCAGCCACCGGGCGGCCATCGCCGCCTACGAGGACGTCCTCGGCGCCCTGCTGCCCGTCGACGGCCCGGGTCTGCTGATCAACCGGGTCATCGACTGGTTGACCGAGCATCCCGCGGTGACCCGGGTGTCCGAGGTGGCCGAGGCGTTCGCGATGACCGAGCGCAGCCTGCAGCGGCTGGTCGTCGACCGGGTCGGGCTTACCCCCAAGTGGCTGATCCAGCGGCGCCGGCTGCACGACGCCGTTACCCGGCTCAAGGCGGGGGCGGCCTCACTCTCCGACCTGGCGGCGGAACTCGGCTACGCCGACCAGGCGCACTTCACCAAAGACTTCCGTGCCGTCACCGGCCTCACCCCCGGGCAGTACCTGGCCGAGCAATGAGTCGTGGGGTTTCACTCAGCAGCCGTAGGTCGTGCCCAGCCACGGGGACGCCACTGCGACGGCCCGGCCACCACGACCAGGTAGCCGTCCGGGTCGCGCAGCCAGATCTCGGACTGCCGGGCATTGGGGTTGACGTGCGGTTCGGTCTGCACCTTTGCCCCGGACGCCCGTACCCGCGCCACGGCGGCGTCGAAGTCGTCGACCTCGAACCAGAGCGCGACCCCGTTGCCCAGCGTGGCCCCCGGATCGGCCAGGTAGCCGTGATGATCCTCGACGTCGGTGCGATGCAGCTGCAGCAGGAGCTCGCCGTCGACGAGGATCTGCTCGTACTCGTCGCCGCCGTGCCCGCTGGCACCACCGAGCACGGCGCAGTACCAGGCACTGGACGCCGGCACGTCGGCAACGCAGACGAGGGTCTGATTCCAGATCATCCACCGATCATCCTCCGCATCCGCCCCTCCCCGGAAGCCGGTTGGGTCGGGTCGTTCCCCAGGGCTGCGGCGCTCACCGACTCAGCCGGTAAGCTAACGCCCCGAGATGACGACTACCGCCCAGACCCGCACCTACCAGGTGGTCACCTACGGCTGCCAGATGAACGTTCACGACTCCGAACGGATCGCTGGGCTGCTCGAGGACGCCGGGTACACCCCGCACGACGAGGGTACCCAGGCCGACGTGGTCGTGTTCAACACCTGCGCGGTCCGTGAGAACGCCGACAACCGGTTGTACGGCAACCTCGGTCACCTGGCCCCGGTCAAGGCCGGACATCCGGGCATGCAGATCGCCGTCGGCGGCTGCATGGCGCAGAAGGACCGCGACACGATCGTCGCCAAGGCGCCCTGGGTGGACGTCGTGTTCGGCACTCACAACGTCGGCAAGTTGCCGGTGCTGCTGGAGCGGGCCCGCATCGAGCAGGAGGCGCAGGTCGAGATCGTCGAGGCGCTGGAGGCCTTTCCTTCCACGCTGCCGACCCGGCGCGAGTCGCCCTACTCGGCCTGGGTGTCGATCAGCGTCGGCTGCAACAACACCTGCACCTTCTGCATCGTCCCGCAACTGCGCGGCAAGGAGACCGACCGGCGTCCGGGCGACGTGCTGGCCGAGATCCACGCCCTGGTCGACGAGGGCGTCCAGGAGATCACGCTGCTGGGTCAGAACGTGAACACCTACGGGGTCGAGTTCGGCGACCGGCTGGCCTTCGGCAAGCTGTTGCGGGCCTGCGGCACCATCGACGGCCTGGAGCGGGTCCGGTTCACCTCGCCGCACCCGGCCGCGTTCACCGACGACGTGATCGCCGCCATGGCCGAGACCCACAACGTCATGCCGAGCCTGCACATGCCGCTGCAATCCGGCTCTGACAAGGTGCTGAAGGCGATGCGCAGGTCGTACCGCTCGGAGCGCTATCTCGGCATCATCGAGCGGGTCCGGGCCGCCATGCCGCACGCCGCGATCACCACCGACATCATCGTCGGCTTCCCGGGTGAGACCGAGGCCGACTTCGCCGAGACCCTGCGGGTGGTCGAGGCGTCCCGGTTCGCGGCGGCCTTCACCTTCCAGTACTCGATCCGGCCCGGGACGCCGGCGGCGACCATGCCGGACCAGGTGCCCAAGCAGGTCGTCCAGGAGCGCTACGAACGGCTGATCGAACTGGTCGGCGACGTCGCCTGGGCGGAGAACAAGCGGCTGGTCGGGACCCCGGTCGAGGTGCTGTTCGCGGCCGGCGAGGGCCGCAAGGACGCCGCCACGGCCCGGGTGTCGGGCCGGGCCCGGGACAACCGGCTGGTGCACGTGGCCGTCTCCGAGGGGGCCGAGCGGCCGCGTCCGGGCGATATCGGCACCGTCGAGATCAGCTACGCCGCGCCCCACCACCTGGTCGCCGACGGCGGCATCACCGGCCTGCGCCGTACCCGCGGCGGCGACGCCTGGGACGCCCGGCACACCCCGCAGAAGAAGCTGATCGGGCTGGGCCTGCCGAGGCGCGCGACCGCGGCCGTCTGAGCCCGGACCGCCCCGTGGTCGCGGGCTCACCGAACCGCCCACCGTCGCGGG
>CALMIQ010000554.1 GCA_937863965.1 uncultured Micropruina sp. | reverse complement strand
GCCGAAGTTCCAGCCCTCGCCGTACATGGTGACGGCGCGGCCGTCCACCCCGTCGCGTTCCGGGCTGAGGGCGTCCAGGGCGGCCCGGACGGCCAGCATGTTCGCCCGGCTGTGATGGCCCATCAGGTCGAACCGGAAGCCGTCCACCTTGTAGTCGCGGGCCCACAAGACCACCGAGTCGACCATCAGCTTCTGCGCCATGGCATGCTCGGTGGCCACGTTCGGGCAGCAGGTCGACTGTTCGGTGAAACCGAGCGGCGACAGCCGGTGGTAGTAGCCCGGGACGATCCTGTCGAGCACCGACTTGGTGTTCTGCCCGAAGCTGGCGGTGTGGTTGAAGACCTGGTCGAGCACCACCCGAAGGCCCAGGGCGTGCAGCGCGCCGATCATCGCGCGGAACTCATGGACGCGTCCGGAACCCTCGGCGCTGGCCAGGCTGGAGCAGTAGGACCCCTCGACGGCCTGGTAGTGCCACGGGTCGTAGCCCCAGTTGTAGGGGCTGTTGGCGACGGTCAGCGCGATCAGCCGCTGCTGCTGCGGACTGTCCGACGGCAGCGCGCGCAGGTCGGCCTTGACCGGGCCGCGCTGACGCTCCTTGGCCTCCTCGACGCTGGCGTTGTCGAAGACCGGCAGCAGTTGGACGGTGTTCAGCCCGGCGTCGGCCAGCCGCTTCAGGTGCCGGGTGCCGAGGCTATCCCGGGTGAAGGCCAGGAAGCTGCCTCGCTCGTCGGCGGGCACCGACTTGTCGCTGATCGAGAAGTCCCGGACATGCAGTTCGTAGATCACCTGATCGACGGCGTTGCCGAGCCGGGGCTGCGGGGCGTCCCGCCACTGCGCCGGCTGGAGCGCCGGGTCGTCCAGGTCGACGATCACCGAGTGGGTCGAGTTGACCGTGAGCGAGACCGAGTAGGGGTCGGTCACCTGATTGGTGACCACCCGGCGTCCGCTGGGCGCGAAGACGGTGATCTGCCAGCGGTAGCGCGCCTTCTTCCAGTCCGGTCCGCCGGTGATCGACCAGCAGCCGTCCGGTTCCCGCTGGGCGGGCAACGCCTCACCCGGGTCGTGCAGGTCGTCCTCGGGACGCCAGAGCCGCAGCCGGACGTCCCGGGCCGTCGGTGCCCAGAGTCGCAGGGTGGGCGTCCCGTCCCGCCAGCTGAGCCCGAGCCGGGCTCGGGTCGCGTCCACGTACAGCTCGTCGAGGACGCCGGGCAGCTGCAGCGAGCCGGCGTTCACCAGACGTCCCGACGCCTGATGCGCGCTCAGCACCACCTGTCCGCGCAGGATTCGCTCCACCTGCGTCGCGGCCGCCGTTCCCAGCCGGAGGCAGAGGTAGCCGCGGAGCTGGGGGCGCTCGCCGATGATCTCCTCCGGCAGCCCGTCCGGGTCGAGCCAGGCCTCGTCGGTCTCCCAGCTGACCGGTTCCCGAGCCGCCGGATCGATCCCGCCGTCGGCGGACCAGTGCAGCCGCCAGTCCAGCCCGTACGGATCGAGGCCGGTCGGTACGGCGTCCGCGGGCCACGCGATCAGCCCGCGACGCACCCAGTGCCCCGGGACCAGGGTCAGGTCGGGCGGCCCGTGCAGACGGCGCATGGCGGCAACCTCATCGT
>CALMIQ010000553.1 GCA_937863965.1 uncultured Micropruina sp. | reverse complement strand
CCTAAGGAGGCGCCGACGCCGGCACGGAAGCTCGGTCGGCGCAGCTCGGGCAACCGGAAGGAACGACATGAATGGACGTCGCAAGGCACACCGGGATGACGGCCCGGGGCACGCTCCCACTCTCAGTCGACGGATCGCCGCGCCTGCCGACGCGGTCTGGGAGGTCTTCGCGGACGGCTGGTCGTACGCCGGTTGGGTGGTCGGGACGTCCCGGGTGCGCGCGGTCGATCGGGCCTGGCCGGCGGCGGGCAGCCGGATCGGGCACTCCTTCGGCCCGTGGCCGCTGATCATCCAGGACTACACCCGGGTCGAGCGCTGCGATCCCGCAGAGGACCTCGTCCTGACCGCGCGCGCCTGGCCGGTGGGTGAGGCGCGCGTGCACCTGCACGTCGATCCCGACGGCGCCGAGTCGTGCGTGGTCTCGATCACCGAGGACGCGTCCAGCGGCCCCGGCACGCTCCTGCCCAGACCCCTCCGGCATCTGATCCTGGTCCCCCGCAATCGCGAGACCCTCAACCGCCTGGCGTTGATCGCCGAGGGACGCCACCGCGAGCCGACGAAACGCTGAGCGCCGCACCCCCCGGGGTGGGATTGGGCCGCGCCGGGACGGGTATTGGATCATCGCCGCCTTGCGGCACAACCAAGGACGCTGCGACCGCAGCGGGAAGGGTTCACGATGACGAGCAGCAACATCGATCCGGTCACGGGACGCGCCGTCGGCGACGACGACCGCGACTCCCTCGGCCTGGACACCCCCGACTACACCGGCGCCGCCGGAACCGGGTACGCCGCCGACACCGACACGGACGCGGTGGCGCCCGAGTTCGGCGAACGTGATCACACCATGGGTGGCACCGGCTACGACCAGGCCGCCGACCAGGGCAGCGGGGGATACCTCCCACGCGAGGGCTTCGACCCCGGTGCCGGGGCGCCGGGCGCTGTCGAGGACGCCGAAGGCACCGGCGGTGTCAAGGAGAAGGCCGAGCAGGTGGCCGGCGCGGTCGGCGACCAGGCCGCCGCCGTCAAGGACACCGTCACCGAGCGGACGACGGCGGTGAAGGACTCGGTCACCGACAAGGCCGGCCAGGTCGCGGACGTCGCCGTCCAGCGCGCCGGGGACGTCGCCGGCGTCACCAAGGACGAACTGGCCAGGCTGGCCTCCGATGCCCGCGGCCAGTTCCAGACCTTGTGGGATCAGGCCGCCGGCCAGTTGCGCGAGCAGGCGGGCTCCGGTCAGCGGCAGCTGGCCGAACTCGTCCACGGGTTGGCCGGCGAGCTGGGCGAGCTGGCGTCGAAGGCCGACTCGGACGGCCCGGTCACCTCCCTGCTCAAGCAGGCGGCGTACCGAGGTGGCCAGTTCTCGCACTGGCTGTCCGACGCCGAGACGGCCGACGTGCTCACCGAACTCCGCCGTTTCGCCCGCAGGCGCCCGGTGGTGTTCCTGGCCAGCGCCACCCTGGCCGGCATCCTCGTGGGCCGGTTGAGCCGCGGCCTGATGGCGGCGTCCGAGACCGGACAGCAGACCGCGCCCGGCCCGGAGCCGTCGGCCTACGAGGTGAGCGACGCCACGGCGGCCACCACCGCGGTGGTGACGGAGCCCCCGGTCTCCTACGCCGAGGTCCCCGACTTCAGCACCGAGCCGCCGTCGGCCGTCGACACCGGCTATCCCGGCAGGCTCGGCGACGACGCACACATCCCGCCCGGCACCATCGGCGGTGACCCGCGATGACCGGACCCTACGATCCGGTCGTCCCTCCCCCGGTCGCCACGGCGCCCGTGGCCCGGGGTGAGGACGAACGCTCGCTCGGCGAACTGCTGGGTGAGGTCACCAGCGACCTCTCCACCCTGCTGCGACAGGAGGTGGAGTTGGCCAAGGCCGAGGTCCGCGAATCCGGCACCCGGGCCGGCAAGGGCATCGGGCTGTTGGCCGGCGCCGGCGTCGGCGGCTTTCTGGCCGTCCTGTTCGTCTCGATCGCCCTGTGGTGGGGCCTCGGGTACCTGGTCGGCAACGCCTGGTCGGGTCTGATCGTCGCCGCGCTGTGGGGCGTGGTCGCCGCCGTCCTGGTGGCGACGGGCCGCAAGGAACTGGCTCGAATCAAGGGACTACCCAGGACGGCGGACACCGTCGGCAAGATTCCGAATGCACTGAAGGGGAACGAGGAGGACAATCGATGAGCAGCGAACCGGCCGAGATCCAGGCCCAGATCGAACAGACCAGGGCGAGGCTGTCCAGCAATGTCGACGCACTGGCCGACCAGGCGAATCCCGCCCACATCGCCCAGCGTGCGGCCACCAAGGTGAAGCGCAAGGGCAGTGCCCTGCTCGACCGGGTGCTGGGTGCCGCCGAGGACGCCCGGGACGCGACCGTGGACGCCGCCCACAACCTCGCCGACAGCGTGTCGGACACCGCAACCGGCGTCGGCGACGCCGTGGCCGGCGCACCCGGGTCGGTGCGGCGTCAGGCGCAGGGCAATCCGGTTGCGGCCGGCTTGGTCGCATTCGGCATCGGGCTGCTGATCGCCGCGGCGTTTCCGGCGTCCCGTCGGGAGGAGGAGCTCGCCCAGACCGTCAAGGAGAAGGCGCAGCCGCTGACCGAGACGGTGACGGAGGCGGCGAGGCAGGTCGCGCAGAACCTGTCCGAACCCGCTCAGGAGGCGGCGGAGAGCCTGAAGCAGTCGGCCCAGGAGGCGCTCAGCACCGTCAAGGAGGAGGGCGCCGCGGCCGTGGCCGACGTCAAGGACGAGGGCGGAACGGCGGTGGACGACGTGAAGACCGAGGTGTCACAGGCCGCCGACGAGGTCAAGGGCACCGTCCGGCAGTCGGCCGACGAGGTGCGCGACCGCGCAGCCGACGACCGGCCCTGATGCCGGGATGGCCGGGCTCCGCGACCGAGGTCGCGAGCCCGGTCATCGTCGCCCGGGACGGCGGGCGTTCAGTGCTCGGCCAGCACCCGGTCCCAGACGGTCCGGATCAATGCCCTGTGGACCTGACCGAACCGCCCGCTCGCCCGCAGCGCCGAGCGCGCCGCGTTCCAGCCGCAGGCGCCGTGCACCCCCCCGCCCGGATGCGCCGACGCGCTCGCCAGGTACAGCCCTTCGACCGGCGTCTCCGGGCGTCCCAGGCCGGGAGTCGGCCGGAAGATCAGCTGCTGATGCAGCGCGGAGGTGCCGGCGTTCAGGGCTCCGCCCGACAGGTTGGCGTTGTTGTCCTGGAGGTCGGCGGGCGACTGCACATGCCGTCCGATCACCAGCTCCCCGAACCCGGGTGCGGCCCGCTCGACCGCGTCCTGCACTCGCCGCACCTGGGTCTGGACCGCCTCCGGGTCGGACGCGAGCCGCCGCGGCAGGTGGGTGTAGGCCCAGGCCGTCTCCGCACCCGCCGGCGCCCGGCTCGGATCCGCCACCGCCATCTGGCCGAACAACACGAAGGGGCGTTGCGGCAGCCGGCCGGCGGTCAGATCGGCGCCGAAGTCGACGAAGCCGTCGAGATCGACGCCCAGGTGCACCGTCCCGGCGCGCCGGCTGGATTCCGCCCGCCACGGCACCGGGGCGCGCACGGCCCAGTTCACCTTCAGCGTCGCGCTGTCCCAGTGGAAGTTCTCGACGTCGCGGCGCAGTGAGGCCGGCAGGGGAACGTCAGCCAGCAGCTGCCGGTAGAGCGCGGGGGCAGTCACATCGGCCAGGACGGCGCGCCGGGCGGTGATCCGCGATCCGTCGGCCAGCCGCACCCCGGTGGCCCGTCGGCCCCGCACCAGAACCCCCGCCGCCCGGGTGCCGGTGCGCACCTGGGCGCCGTACGACTCGGCCCGGCGGCGCAGCGCATGGGCGAGCATGCCGGCCCCGCCCCTGGGCACCGGGAAGCCGACATCCTGGCCCAGCATCACCAGCAGCCAGCCGAACATGCCGCTGCCCGCGGCGTCGACGGGGATGTCCGTGTGCAGTGCGTTGCCGGTGAGCAGCAGCCGGGCACCGTCGCCCGCGAACCGTTCCTCGCCCAGCCGGCGCACCGGGGTGGCAGCCATCCGGGCCAGCCGGAGTGCGCCCGCGAGCTTCAGCCGGCGGAACAGGCCCAGGCCCGCCGCGACCGGCGGGAACGGGGTGAACAGGGCGGCCAGCAGGTCGTCCCTGATCCGCTGCCAGTGCGCGAACATGTCCAGCCAGGCCTGGCCGTCGCCGGCCGCCCACTGCTCCAACGCCGCCGCGGTCGCCGCCGGATCCCGGTGGATCACTGCGGCACGGCCGTCGTCCAGTTGGTGCGCGACGACCGCGGGCGCCTGCACCCACCCCAGCCCATGCCGTTGCAGGTCCATCCCCCGGATCACCGGGCTGGCGGCCGCCAACGGGTAGAACGCGCTGTACAGGTCGGTGACGAAACCGGGTTCGATCAGTTCCGCGCTGCGGACGGCGCCGCCCACCTCGTCCGCCGCCTCCAGGACGATGACGTCCCAGCCGGCCTCGGCCAGCGCGTTGGCCGCCACCAGGCCGTTCGGGCCCGAGCCGATGACCACCGCGTCACAGGTCGATTCGCCGACGTCCATGTCTGCCTGCCTACTCGCTCGCCGCCTCCGCGACCTGCTCGGTGAGCACCGAGACCGATGCCGCCGCCGACAGTTCGGGACGAGCCGGGGCGTCGACGTGGCCGACCAGCACCACCGTGCTGCGCGCCTCGACCCGCATCGTGGAGCCGGCGTCCAGCGCCTCCTCCGTCTGCGCGTCGGCGGCGGTGTCGATCACCACGTCCCACGCCGTGCCGAACTCCTCGCCGGGGAGGGTTACCTGCACCGGCTCGTGGCCGCCGTTGAAGTACAGCACGAAGTCGTCGTCCTCGATCGGGTTGCCGGTGGCGTCCACCCCGGCGATCGCGGCACCGTTGAGGAACATGCCGAGCACCCGCAGCCCGTCGGTCCAGTCACCCTCGGCCATCGGTCGCCCCTCGGGATGCAGCCAGACGATGTCGTCGAGGCGGTCCTCGGCGGCACGTCCGGTGAAGAACCGCTTGCGGCGGAAGGTCGGATGCTCGGCTCGCAGCCGGGCCAGGGTGGCGGTGAATTCGAGCAGCGGCTCGTCGATCGCCTGCCAGTTCACCCAGGAGATCTCCGAATCCTGGGCGTAGCCGTTGTTGACGCCCTGCTGGGTGCGGCCGATCTCGTCGCCGTGCAGCAGCATCGGGACGCCCTGGCTGAGCAGCAGCGTCGCCATCAGGTTGCGCTGCGAACGGGCCCGCGCCGAGAGGATCTCCGGATCGGCGGTGGGTCCTTCGACGCCGTGGTTCCACGACCGGTTGTGCGATTCGCCGTCGTTGTTGTCCTCGCCGTTCACGTCGTTGTGCTTCTCGTCGTACGACACCAGGTCGCGCAGGGTGAAGCCGTCGTGGGCGGTGACGAAGTTGATGCTGGCGAACGGACGCCGTCCGCTCTGCTCGTACAGGTCGGCGCTGCCGGCCACCCGCGCCGCGAACTCGCCGAGGGTGGGCTCGCCGCGCCAGAAGTCCCGGACGGAGTCGCGGTACTTGCCGTTCCACTCGCTCCACTGCGGCGGGAAGTTGCCCACCTGGTAGCCGCCCGGCCCGACGTCCCAGGGTTCGGCGATCAGCTTCACCTGGCTCACCACCGGATCCTGCTGGACCAGTTCGAAGAAGGCGGCCAGCCGGTTCACGTCGTAGAACTCGCGGGCCAGCGCCGAGGCCAGGTCGAAGCGGAAGCCGTCCACGTGCATGTCGAGCACCCAGTAGCGCAGCGAGTCCATGATCAGCTGCAACGAGTGCGGGTTGCCGACGTTGAGCGAGTTCCCGGTGCCGGTGTAGTCCATGTAGTACTGCCTCTGGTCATCGACCAGCCGGTAGTAGGACGGGTTGTCGATGCCCTTCATGCTCAGCGTCGGGCCCAGCTGGTTGCCCTCGGCGGTGTGGTTGTAGACCACGTCGAGGATCACCTCGATGCCCGCGGCGTGCAGGCTGCGCACCATGGCCTTGAACTCCTGCACCTGGCCGCCGCCCTCGCGCAGCGAGGCGTACTCGGCGTGCGGCGCCAGGAAGGCGATGGTGTTGTAGCCCCAGTAATTGCGCAGTCCGCGTTCCTGCAGGTGGCCGTCGTGGACGAACTGGTGCACCGGCATCAACTCCACCGCGGTCACCCCGAGTCGCTGCAGGTGGGCGATGACCGCCGGGTGGGCGACGCCGGCGTAGGTGCCCCGCATGCTCTCGGGCACGTCGGGGTGCAGCTGGGTGAGGCCCTTGACGTGTGCCTCGTAGATCAGGCTCTCGTTGTAGGGCACGCGCAGCATCCGGTCACCCGTCCAGTCGAAGAACGGGTTGACCACGACGCCGAGCATCATGGCGCCGGCCGAGTCGTCGTCGTTGCGCGAGTCCTCGTCGCCGAAGTCGTAGCCGAACAGCGGCTGGCCCCACTCGATGGTGCCCTCGGTCGCCTTCGCGTACGGATCGAGCAGCAGCTTGTTCGGATTGCAGCGCAGCCCGTTGGCCGGATCGTACGGACCGTGCACGCGGTACCCGTACCGCTGGCCCGGATCCGTCTGGGGCAGGTAGCAGTGCCAGACGCGGGCATCCACCTCGGTCAGCTCGATCCGGGTCTCCTGCCGCTGATCGTCGAAGAGGCACAGCTCGACGCGTTCGGCGACCTCGCTGTAGAGCGCGAAGTTGGTGCCGGAACCGTCGTAGGTGGCGCCGAGCGGATAGGG
>CALMIQ010000552.1 GCA_937863965.1 uncultured Micropruina sp. | reverse complement strand
AAGAACCGTCCCCGGCGTGCGAGGGGGTCAACCGGCCAGGTCTTGGAGTAGCTGCCACGCGCGGCGGACGTCGTCCAGCCGGGTACGCGAGGCGCCGATCGAGAACCGCAGCGCCACCCGATCGCCGAGCACGGTCCGGGTGAACAACACCGCACCGGTCGCGTTGGCCCGCTCGATCAGTTCGGCCGTGGCCTCGTCACCGGCCCGCAGCGCCAGGCACAGCAGGTTGAGCGGATGCGGGGCCAGGATCTCGAACCGGTCGTCGGCGACCACCCACCCGGCCAGCTCGGACGTCCACGCCAGGTGGTCGCGGATCATCCGCTGGGCGGGGGCGACGCCGTCGGTGCGGAGGGTGAACCAGAGCTTGAGCGCCCGGAAGCGGCGGCCCAGCGGCACCTGCCAGTCGCGGTAGTCGATCACCGCGCCGGTTTCGGCGGCGGCCGTCCGCAGGTACTCGGGCAGGATGCTCAGCGCCCCCAGCAGGTTCGCGCGGTCGGCGGTGTAGAACAGATTGCAGTCGAAGGTGACCCCCATCCACTTGTGCGGATTGGTGCCATAGCTGTCGGCCAACTCCAGGCCGTCGTTCAGCCAGCGCAGTTCCGGGCAGAGGGTGGCGATGCCGGCCATGGCGGCGTCCACGTGCAGCCACAGCCCGGTCTCGCGGGCCACCTCGCCGATGGCGCGCACCGGGTCGATCGCCAGCGAGTTGGTGGTGCCGACCGTGGCGCACACCCAGAACGGCGTCAGGCCGGCGGCGCGGTCGGCCGCGATCGCCTCGGCGAGGGCGTCCGGACGCATGGCGAAGTTCTCGTCGTGCGGCACGACGCGGAGGTTCGCGGTGCCGATGCCGGCGATCCGTAGACCCTTCTCGATCGACGAATGCGCTTGTGAGGTGGCATAGGCGACCAGCTTGGTGGTGTCCGAGTCATGGTTGACGGCGCCGTCGGTGGCTCGGTGGCGGGCCGCCAGGATCGAGGTGAGAGTGGCCTCGCTGGCCGAGCCCTGGATCACCCCGCCGCCGGACGGGCTGGTGCTGCGGAAGGCGTCCGGCAGGCCCAGCAGTTCGGCCATCCAGTCCATCATCCGGGTCTCCACCTCGGTGACCGCGGGGCTGCTGGCCCAGCTCATCCCCTGCACGCCCAGCCCGGCGGAGACCAGTTCGGCCAGGATCGCCGGGTAGCCGGTGTTGGCGGGGAACCAGGCGAAGAAGCCGGGGTGCTGCCAGTTCGTCAGCCCGGGCACCACCACCCGGTCGAGATCGGCCAGGACGGCGTCGAAGCCGTCCGGTTCGCCGGGTCGCTCGGACAGCTTCGCCGCGATCTCGCCGGGCGCCACCCGGGCCTGCACGGGCAGCGTGCCGAGGTTGGCGTGGTAGTCGATGATCCACTCGATCAGCCGGTGGCCGTGCTCCCGGAACTCCTCTGCATCCACTCCCCCAACCTAACGGTGGTGGCCCACTACGGTGGTCGCATGGCCGCCAGACCCTCGGGTGGGACCCCCGCGACCGATGCGCTGACCGCCGCCGGCATCGCCTTCACCACGCACGCCTACACCCATCACGACGACAGCCGGGACTTCGGCGCCGAGGCCGCCCGCGAGCTGGGCGTCGACGAGCTGCGGATCTTCAAGACCCTGGTGGTCGACGTCGGCACCGGACGCCCGCCGCTGGCGGTCGGCATCGTGCCGGTGGCCGGCCAGCTCGACCTGAAGGCGTTCGCCGCGGCGGTGGGCGCGAGGCGGGCCACGATGGCGAAGCCCGCGGAGGCGTCCCGCAGCTCGGGCTACGTGGTGGGCGGCATCTCGCCGATCGCCCAGCGGACGCCGCTGCCGACCGTGCTGGACGAGACCGCGCAGTTGTTCGACACGATCCTGGTCTCGGCCGGCAAACGCGGCCTGCAGGTCGAACTCGCCCCCGCCGACCTGCTGGCCATCACCGGCGCGACCTGGGCCGACATCGCGCGCTGACCGGGCCGGACGGCCGCGCCGTCACCACGTCGCGGACGCCGCCCGGGTCGCGATCGCCGCGTCGAGGACGTCGCGGATGGAACGGCCGGCGAGGTCGCGCTCGATCGCGGCCGCGACGCCGCGCTCGATCGCGTCGAACACGTCGGTGAGGCCGGCCCCGATCGGGCAATCGGGGCTGGGACCGTGCAGTCCGAGCACGGCGTCCTCTCCCCTGACGATCGACCAGACCGTGTCGAGGCCGATCTCCTCGGGAGCCTGGCACAGCTCCCAGCCGCCGCCGCTGCCGGGCCGGGACCGCACCAGCCCGGCGGCCCGCAGCGGACCCAGCACCCGGCGCAGATAGACGGCGCTGACCGCGGCCGAGCGGGCGACCTCCTCCGAACTCACCGGACGCCCCCGGCCCACGCCGGCGAGGTAGGTGAGGAAGTGCACCGCCACCGCGAACTGGGTGTTCGCCTGTCCCGCCATGCAGCCATGGTGTCATATCGCAATCAGATCGACTACGGTTCTATCCGCAACTAGTTCAGCTACGAATATCGACGAAGGGACACCATGACCGTCTACGGGATCACCGGCGCGTCCGGACAACTGGGCCGCCTCACCGCGCAGGCCGTCGGGCAGTGGGCGGACCCGGCCCAGGTCGTTCTGATCAGCCGGTCGCCCGGCGAACTCGCCGAGTACGCCGCCCGCGGTTTCGACGTGCGCGCCGGCGACTTCGACGATCCCGCGTCGCTGCGCACCGCCTTCGCCGGCGTCGACCGGCTGCTGATCATTTCGACCGAACGTGTCGGCGCCCGGCTCGACGGCCACCGCCGCGCCGTCGCCGCCGCCGAGGACGCCGGCGTGTCGCATCTGCTGTACACCTCGATCACCGACCCGCGGCCGGAGAATCCCGCGGGCGTCGTCCCCGATCACGCGGCCACCGAGGCGGCCATCCGGGAGAGCGGGCTGGGCTGGACGTTCCTGCGCAACGGCCTCTACGCCGAGTTCCAGCTCGGCACCATCGAGCAGGCCGCGGCGTCCGGTCAGCTGGTCACCAACGCCGGCGACGGCCGGGCCGCGTACGTCACCCGGGGCGACTGCGCCCGGGCCGCCGCGGCGGCCCTGGTGCAGGCGTCCGGGAACGCGGCGTACGACATCACGGGGCCGGACGCCCTCTCGACCGCCGATCTCGCGGCCCTGGCCGCCGGACTCCGCGGCGGTCCGGTCGAGGTGGTCGACGTCGGCGACGAGGCGTTCACGCGGGGGCTGGTCGAGCAGGCCGGGCTGCCCGAACCGGTCGCCGCGCTGCTCGCCTCGTTCGGCACCGCGATCCGGCTGGGCTTCCTGAGCGAGGTCTCCACCGCCGTTGCCGACCTCACCGGCACCGCCCCGGCTCCGCTGTCCAGCCTCCTCGGGTAGGCGCCGTCGGCCACCTCAGCCGAGGTGGCGCACCAACCGGTCGATGCCGTCCGCGATCTCCTCGGCGGTGCCGCAGAACGACAGCCGCATGAACCGGTGGCCCTCCACCGGGTCGAAGTCGATGCCGGGGGTGAGCGCCACCCCGGTCGCGGCCAGGACGTCCGCGCACCAGGCCTGCGAGTCGTCCGTGAGGTGCCCGATGTCGCACCACGCGTAGAAGGCCCCGTCGGGTGGCGCGAAGCTGGTGATGCCCAGTTCGGGCAGGCGGGCCAGCAGGATGTCCCGGTTGGCGGCGTAGCGCCGGACGTGGCCGTCCAGTTCGGCGCGGGCGTCCGGACCGAACGCGGCGACGCCGGCGGCCTGCGAGATGGCGGGTGCGCAGATCGCCAGGTTCCCCTGCAGCAACTCGACCGGACGCCGCAGCGGCTCGGGCAGCAGCAGCCAGCCGACCCGCCAGCCGGTCATCGACTGGTATTTGCTGAGCGATCCGACCACCACCGCGTCGCGTCCGGATTCCCAGGCCGAATGCGTCGGCCGGCCGAAGCTGATCCCGTGGTAGATCTCGTCGCTGATCAGCAGCACGTCGTTGGCGGCGCACCAGCGGGCGACGGCGTCCAGTTCGGCCGCCTCGATGATCGTCCCGGTCGGGTTGGCCGGGCTGGCGATGACCAGTCCGGCGGGTCTCTCGGGCAGCTCCTCCAGCATCGCCACGGTCGGCTGGTAGCGCGTCCGTGGGCCGCAGGCGAGCTCGACCAGGCGGCATCCGGTCGCGACGATGTCGTTGCGGTAGGCCGGGTAGCCGGGGCGGGTGATGGCGACCAGGTCGCCGGGATCGAAGGCGGCCAGCAGGGTGAGCAGGAAGCCCCCGGACGAGCCGGTGGTCACCACGATCTCGCCGGGGTCCACCGCCAGCCGGTACCGATCGGCGTAGTGGGCCGCGATCGCGCGGCGGAAGTCGAGCGTGCCGACCGCCTCGGTGTAGCCGAGGGTGTCGGCGCGCAGCGCCCGATCGGCGGCGTCCAGCACCGGCGCCGGCGCGGGCGTGGACGGCTGTCCGACGCACAGCAGCACCACGTCGTCATGGCTGAGCCGCCGGGCCGCGACCGCCTTGAGCACCTCCATCACGTGGAAGGGCTCCACCCCGCCGCGCACGGACGCCGGACGCGGGCTCATGGCCGCTGCAGCACGCGCCGGAACCACGCCACCGCGCCGGCGATCGCGGCACCGAGACCGACGCCGGTGGCGGCGCCCAGCACCCAGCCGGTGCCCATTCCGACGCGCACCGCCCGCTCGGCGACCGTCCGCCGCACGGTCGGCAGCAGCTCGACCAGTTCGGCCGGCGG
>CALMIQ010000551.1 GCA_937863965.1 uncultured Micropruina sp. | reverse complement strand
GGCCTGGAACAGGTCGGCCTGCTCGGTCTTGGTCGGCATGCCGGTCGCCGGCCCGGCGCGCTGCACGTCGCAGACGATCAGCGGCAGCTCGAGCATCACCGCCAGCGAGATGGTCTCCATCTTCAGCGCCATGCCCGGCCCGGACGTGCTGGTCACCCCGAGCGCGCCCGCGTAGGACGCCCCCAGCGCGGCGCCCACGGCGGCGATCTCATCCTCGGCCTGGAAGGTGATCACCCCGTGATCCTTGGTCCGGGACAGGATGTGCAGCACGTCGGACGCCGGCGTGATCGGGTAGGCGCCCAGGAACAGCTGCAGCCCGGCCTTCGCGGCGCCGGCCATCAGGCCGTAGGCGAGCGCGGTGTTGCCGGTGATCTGCCGGTAGGTGCCGGCCGGCATCGGGGCCGGGGCGATCTGGTAGCGGGCGGTGAACACCTCGGTGGTCTCGCCGTACGCGTGCCCGGCCTTGAACGCGGCGATGTTGGCGTCGCGGATGTCGGGCTTGCTCGCGAATTTGCGGGCCAGGAAGTCGAGGGTGCCCTGCTCGGGACGGCTGTACAGCCAGGTGAGCAGGCCCAGCGCGAACATGTTCTTGGTGCGCGCGGAATCCTTGCGGCCCAGCCCGAACGGGGCCACCGCGGCCACGGCCAGCCCGGTCAGGTCGAGGGCGTGCACCTCGTAGCCGTCGAGGGTGCCGTCCTCCAGCGGGTTGGCGGTGTAGCCGACCTTGGCCAGGTTGCGATTGGTGAAGTCGGCGGTGTCGGCCAGGATCACCGCCCCCCGGGGCAGGTCGTTCAGGTTCGCCTTCAGGGCGGCCGGGTTCATCACGACCAGGACGTCCGGACGATCGCCGGGGGTGCGGATGTCGAAGTCGGCGAAGTGCACCTGGAAGCTGGAGACGCCGGCGACGGTTCCCGCGGGTGCCCGGATCTCGGCCGGGAAGTTCGGCAGGGTGGAGAAGTCGTTGCCCAGCTGAGCGGTGTCGGAGGTGAACCGGTCGCCGGTCAACTGCATGCCGTCCCCGGAGTCGCCGGCGAAACGGATGACGACCCGATCGACGCTGCGAACCTCGCTCATGCGGGTTTCGCCCTCCCTTTGTTGTGACAATCCGAGCCAGCTTACTGGTTGGTCGAGCAGGTCAGTCATTCACAGCTTTCGGTCGAGAGAGGGTCAGGGGCTCGGTCAGCGCGGTCCGCCAGCGCTCCACGATCGCCTCCACCAGCAACGGGTGGACGCCGATCGGTGCGCTCACGGCGTCCGCGCCGGCGTGGTCGAGGTGCTCGCTGAACTGGCCGGGCGCCAGCAGATAGGACGCGATCGCCACCCGGCGTTGACCCGCGGACCGCAGCGTCGCCACGGCCTCGGTCACGCTGGGCGAGGACGCGGTGACGAAGCCGGCCAGGGCCGGGCGGTGCACGGACGCCGACAGGGTGCGGGCGACCGCGCGCACCTCGGCGACGGCCCGGGAACGCAGCGAACCGGCGCCGGCCAGCACCACCGCGTCGAAGTCGCCGACGGCGTCCAGCCGGTCGAGGACGGCGGGCAGCACGTCCGCGCCGACCAGCGGCGTGGCGGTGGCCCGCGCGCCGGCGGCGGTGATCGCCGCCGGGATGTCGGAGGTGACGTGGTAGCCGCTGGTCAGGAAGGCGGGCACGATGATCGCCTCGCCGAGCTCGCGCAGGGTGTCGGTCAGCGTCGGGGTGTGGATGTCCACCCAGCCCAGGCGGACGTCCGCGCCGCTGGCGTCGGCGACCGCCTCGGCCAGTTCCATCGAGGTGCGGGTGCCGAGCGCGGAGCGGGTGCCGTGGACGGCGAGGACGAGCGGCGGCCGGGTCATCACACCGCCTCCTTCACGGCGTCCGGCCCGTCGACCGCCGACAGGGTCACGTCCTCGCCATCGCCGGACGCGGACACGACGGCGCGCCGGGCCCGGTGCCGGAGGATGGTCCGGACCACCAGGGTGATCCAGAGCGCGAGTACCGCGAGCAGTCCGGCGACGGCCGCAGGCCCGCTGATGCTGCTCACCGAGAAAATGGTGTTGGTGTTGGTCAGCACGATCAGGCCGCCGACCGCGACCCCCATGATCTGGGCCGGGATCCGGCTGACCAGCCAGGCCGCGATCGGGGCGGCGATCACGCCGCCGATCAGCAGTGCCGCGACGATGCCGAAGTCGATGCCGGCGGTGCCCAGACCGACCAGGAAGCCGATCGAGGCGGCGGTGGACACCATGAACTCCGAGGTGTCGACCGAGCCGATCACGGTGCGCGGCGCGGTCTTGCCGGCGCTGAGCAGGGACGTCGTCGACACCGGTCCCCAGCCGCCGCCACCGGTGGCGTCCACGAAGCCGCCGGCGAGACCGAGCGGCACCAGGAAGCGAGCCCGGTGCGGCGACTTGCGGGCGTGTGCGACGCGCGGGGCGCGGAACGCGAACCGGAGCAGGATGTAGAGGCCGAGCAGGGCCAGGATGATCGCCATGCCGGGCTTGGCCCAGTCGGTGCTCAGCTGGGACAGGAAGGTGGCTCCGGCGAACGCGCCCACGGCTCCGGGCACGCCGAGCTTCCAGACCAGGCTCCAGTCGACGTTGCCGAGCCGCCAGTGGGACACCCCCGAGGCGATGTTGGTGCCCATCTCGGCCAGGTGCACCGAGGCGCTGGCCAGTGCCGGGGACAGCCCGGCCAGCAGCAGCAGCGACGTCGAGGTGACGCCGTAGCCCATGCCGAGGGCGCCGTCGACGATCTGGGCGGCGAGGCCGACCAGGCCGAGCAGCAGCAGGCGCTGCATCAGATCGACCAGTTCAGGGTGGCGGCCTCGAACTCGTCGGCGCTCAGCGGGTCGGAGCCCGGCCGGGAGCGGATCATCCCGGCGGCCAGCGTGCTGCCCATCTGCGGATCGATCAGCAGGAACGCGCCGGTGCGGCGCGACGCGGAGTAGTCCTCGGCGACGATCGGGGACGCCAGCCGGATGCTCACCCGGCCGATGTCGTTCAGGGTCAGCGCCTCGGCCTCCACCGGGGCCAGGGTGTCCAGGTCGAGCCGGCCCTTGATCTCCTTCACGATGCCCTGCACGGTGCGGGTGGTGTGCTTGAGCAGCACCTTTGAGCCGGGCCGCAGCGCCCGGTCCGACAGCCAGCAGACCAGGCCGTCGACGTCCTGGGTGGGGGTCGGGGCGTCCGCGGCCGAGGCGATCAGCTCGCCGCGGGTGATGTCCACCTCGTCGGCCAGCCGCAGCGTCACCGACATCGGCGCGAACGCCTCGTCCAGTTCGGCGCCGGCGGCGTCGATGCCGACCACGGTGGTGGTCCGGCCCAGCGGCAGCACGCTGACCCGGTCGCCGACCCGGACCACGCCGGAGGCGATCTGGCCGGCGTAGCCGCGGTACTCGACGTGCTTCGGGTCGCGCGCCGCGGCCTGCGGGCGGATGGTCAGCTGCACCGGGAAGCGGAACGGCTCATCCTCGACCGGGGTGCCCGACGGCAGGTCCTCCAGCAGCTCCAGCAGGCTGGGGCCGTCGTACCACCCGGTGCGCTCGGAGCGCTCCACGATGTTGTCGCCCAGCAGCGCCGACACCGGCACGCAGCGGACGTCCTCGATGCCCAGCCCGGCGGCCACCTCGGCGACCTCGGCGGCGACGGTGGCGAACCGGTCGGCGTCGAAGTCGACCAGGTCGATCTTGTTCACCGCGAAGACCAGGTGCGGCACCCGCAGCAGGGCGGCGACGGCGAGGTGCCGGCGGGTCTGCTCCAGGACGCCCTTGCGGACGTCGACCAGCAGCACCAGCACGTCGGCGGTGGACGAGCCGGTGACGGTGTTGCGGGTGTACTGGACGTGCCCGGGGCAGTCGGCCAGCACGAAGGTGCGCTTGGCGGTGGCGAAGTAGCGGTAGGCGACGTCGATGGTGATGCCCTGCTCGCGCTCGGCGCGCAGGCCGTCGGTGAGCAGCGCCAGGTCGACGATGCCGAGGCCCTTCTCCCTGCTGACCCGCTCGACGGCGGCCAGCTGGTCGGTCAGCACCGACTTGGAGTCGTGCAGCAGGCGTCCGACCAGGGTGGACTTGCCGTCGTCGACGCTGCCGGCCGTGGCCATCCGCAGCAGGGTGCCGGTGGTTCCGGTGAGAACGGTGCTGCTCATCAGAAGTAGCCCTCCTTCTTGCGGTCCTCCATGGCGGCCTCGGTGAGGCGGTCGTCGGCGCGGGTGGCGCCGCGCTCGGTGATCCGGGTGGCGGCCACCTCGGCCAGCACGGCGGCCACGTCGGCGGCGTCCGATTCGACGGCCCCGGTACAGGACATGTCGCCGACGGTCCGGTAGCGGACGGTCTTGGTCACCACCTGCTCGCCGGCGCGCGGCTGGGAGTATTCGCCGAGCGCCAGCCACATGCCGTCGCGGGAGAACACCTCGCGTTCGTGGGCGTAGTACAGGGCGGGCAGTTCGATGCCCTCGGCCTCGATGTAGCGCCAGACGTCGAGTTCGGTCCAGTTGCTCAGCGGGAACACCCGGACGTGCTCGCCGGGCCGGTGCCGCGGGTTGTACAGGTTCCACAGCTCGGGGCGCTGGTTGCGCGGGTCCCACTGGCCGAACTCGTCGCGCAGGCTGACCACCCGCTCCTTGGCGCGGGCCTTCTCCTCGTCGCGGCGTCCGCCGCCGAAGACGGCGTCGAAGCGGCCCTCGGCGATGGCGTCCAGCAGCGGCTGGGTCTGCAGCGGGTTGCGGGTGCCGTCGGAACGCTCGAGAAGGCGCCCGTCATCGATGTAGTCCTGCACCTTGGCCACGATCAGCCGGGCGCCCAGCGATTCGGCGACGGAGTCGCGGAAGTCGAGCACCTCGGCGAAGTTGTGCCCGGTGTCGACGTGCAGCAGCGGAAACGGCAGGGGAGCCGGCCAGAACGCCTTGGCCGCCAGGTGCAGCATCACCACGGAGTCCTTGCCGCCCGAGAACAGCAGCACCGGGCGCTCCAGCTCGCTCACCGTCTCGCGGATGATGTGGATCGCCTCGGATTCCAGCTCGCGCAGCTGGCTCAGCCTGCGGATGCCCCCGCCGGTCGAGCCCACCTCTTCCTCGGTCGCGTGCTCGTCGGTCGAGTTCGACGAGACCGCGGACCCGGTGTCGACCCGCTCGGTGTCGAGCCGCTCGGCCAGCGTGGCGTCGGTCTCGACGAGTTCGACCATGGTGGGCCGGGTGATCAGGTCGATGTTCTGCAGCGCGGTCACGAAAGGGGCCTCCACGGTTTCGGCGGTCTCGGACGGCTGCACGTGCAGCCCGCATTCGGTCTTGTTCAGGCCCGCCCAGCGGCCGGCGCGGGGGTCCTCGCCCGGAGCGACCGGACGGGTGCACGGGGCGCAGCCGATCGACGGGTAGCCCTGGGTCAGCAGCGGATTCACCGGCACCTGATGGGTGCTCGCGTAGTCGAGCAGCTCGTCGAAGCTCCAGGCGGCGATCGGGTTGATCTTGACCATCTGATGGCCCTCGTCCCACTCCACGAACTGGGTGTTCGCCCGCAGCACGTTGTCCTCGCGACGGACGCCGGTCACCCAGGCCTCGTAGCCGGCCAGAGAGGCGTTGATCGGGTCGACCTTGCGCATCTGGCAGCACAGGGCTGGTTCCCGGTCGTGCAGCCGGGCGCCGTGGGCGGCGTCCTGCTCGACGACGGTCAGCTTGGGCAGCACGTCCACGATGTGCAGCGGTGCGGCCGCGGCGAGGGCGTCCCGGGTGGCGATGGTCTCGGGGAAGTGGTAGCCGGTCTGCAGGAACAGCACGTCGACGCCGGGCAGGTGCCGGGCGATCAGGTGGGGCACCACCGTGTCGCCGGCCATCGAGCAGGCGACCGCGACGCGTCCGGCGAAGTGCTCGGCGGTCCAGGCGGCGACGTCGTCGGCCGTCCAGTCCGCCGAGCGGGCCTGGGCGTCGGCCACCAGCGCCCGCAGTTCGGCGACGCTGCGCCGGGTCACCGCGACCTCGGCCGTCACCGCAGTGCGTCCTCGTCGCTGCGCTTGGCCCAGGCCGAGAACGTCTCGCCCGGCTCGTGGTCGTCCGCGAATCGGCGCACCACCCGCTCGACGTAGGCGGGCAGCTCGTCGGCGCTCACCTTGAGCCCGCGGACGGTGCGGCCCAGGCCGGCGTCCTCGCGATCGGCCGAGGCCAGCCCGCCGCCCAGGTGCACCTGGTAACCGAACTCGTGCTCGCCGTCCGCGCCGGTGAGGATCTGCCCCTTCAGGCCGATGTCTGCGGTCTGGATGCGGGCGCACGAGTTGGGGCAGCCATTCAGGTTGAGAGTGATCGGCAGCTCGAGCTTCACGTCACCCAGCCGGTTCTCCAGCTCGGCGATGGTCGCGGTCGCGGTGTCCTTGGTGTCGACGAAGGCGAGCTTGCAGAACTCGATGCCGGTGCAGGCCATGGTGTGCCGGCGGAACGGGCTCGGGTCGGCGTGCAGGCCTAGGCCCTTCAGCTCCTCCACCAGCGGCGCCACCTCGTCGGCCGGCACGTCGAGGACCAGCAGCTTCTGGTGCGGGGTGAACCGGACGCGCTGCGATCCGACCCGCTCGGCGGCCGCCGCGACCCGGTTCAGGATGGTGCCGGAGACCCGGCCGACGGTCGGCGCGAAACCGACGTAGTGGCGTCCGTCCTTCTGGGCGTGGACGCCGACGTGATCGCCCGGGCTGGGTGCCGGGGCCGGGGCGGGGCCGTCCGGGAGCTGGTAGCCGAGGTACTCGTCCTGCAGCACCTGACGGAATTTCTCCGGACCCCATTCGGCCAGCAGGAACTTCAGCCGGGCCTTGTTGCGCAGCCGGCGATACCCGTAGTCGCGGAAGATCTTGACGACGCCGAGCCAGACCTCGGGGGCACGCTCCTCGCTGATGAAGGTGCCCAGCCGCTCGGCCAGCCGGGGGGCGACGCTCAGCCCGCCGCCGACCCACAGGTCGAAGCCGGGGCCGAGTTCGGGGTGCACGACGCCGACCAGCGAGATGTCGTTGATCTCGTGCACGACGTCCAGGCTGGGGTGGCCGGTGATCGCCGACTTGAACTTGCGGGGCAGGTTCGACAGCTCGGGGTCGCCGATGTACTCGTCCACGATCTTCCGGATCACCGGGGTCGGGTCGATGATCTCGTCGGCGGCGATGCCGGCCACCGGCGAACCGAGGACGACCCGGGTGCAGTCGCCGCAGGCCTCGGTGGTGATCAGCCCGACCGCCTCCAACCGGCGCCAGATCTCGGGCATGTCCTCGATCCGGATCCAGTGCAGCTGAATGTTCTGCCGGTCGGAGATGTCGGCGGTGTCGCGGGCGAACTCGGTGCTGATCTCGCCGATCACCCGGAGCTGCTCGGTGCTGACCGCGCCGCCGTCGATCCGGATGCGCAGCATGAAGTAGGAGTCGGAGAGCTCCTCGGGGCCGAGCGATCCGGTGCGGCTACCGGGAATGTCCTGGCGGCGCTGGGTGTAGAGACCCATCCAGCGGAACCGGCCGTGCAGGTCGTCGACGGGGATCGAGTCGAACCCCTCCTTGGCGTAGACCTGCTCGATCCGCGCTCGGACGTTGAGCGGGTTGTCCTCGGCCTTGAATTCCTCGTTGTGGTTGAGCGGCGCGGTGCCGTCCACCAGCCACTGCCCGTTGCTGCGGCCCTCGCGAGGGGGCCGGACGCGGGCGGGCGCCGTTGTGGTCATGGGGACTCCTGATCA
>CALMIQ010000550.1 GCA_937863965.1 uncultured Micropruina sp. | reverse complement strand
AGACCCCGATCCTCACCGCCCGGGCGGTCGCCCAGCAGCTGTCGGCCGTCCTCGGGCAGGCCAGCGCCGCCCCCGACCTGGAACGTCGGCTGCGGATGCCGATCGAGCAGATCCGTCCCTCGGGCGGGGTCCGGTTCACCTCGCCGGTGCCGCCGCCACCCGTGGCGTCCGAGTCGCGCCCGGACGCCGAGGACGACGATTCGGGCGAATCCACCCAGCCCTGGCAGTTCCCCGGGATGAAGGCGGACGATCCGTCGACCGAGCCGTTCACCCCGATCCCGCCGCCCGCCCGGCCGGCCACCTCCGAGCAGCAGCTGATCATGCCGTCGCCGCAGCGCGGCGGCATGGGACGTCCACCCCGCCGGATGCTGGCCCTGATGATCGGGTTGTTCGGCCTGCTGCTGGCGGGTTCGCTGGTCTGGGTGGCGATCGGACAGCTGAACGCCCGCCGGACGCCGGCCGCGCCCACCACCCGTGCCGCCCAGGTGATCGCGATCACCTCGGCCGCCGACTTCGACCCGTCCGCGGACGGCGGCAGCAACGCGGAGAACCCGAGGCTGACGTCGCGGGCCATCGACACCGATCCGGATTCGGCATGGCTGACCGAGCGCTACCGCGGGGACGCCAGGCTGGGCCGGCTCAAGCCGGGCGTCGGCCTGGTGCTCGACCTGGGCAGCGTCCGCACCGTCTCGCAGGTGAACGTCGCGGTGATCGGCAACGGCACCGCGGTCGAGTTGCGGGCGCCGGCCAACCCGGACGTCACCTCGGCCCCGATGCGTTCGCAGGCCGACTGGAAGGCCGTCGCCGGCGTGGCCAAGGCGACCGGGACGGCCGTGATGAAGCCGAACGAACCGGTGAAGACCCGCTTCCTGCTGGTCTACCTCACCTCGCTGCCCCCCGAATCGGGCAGCTACTTCCAGGGCGGCATCACCAACATCGAGGTGCGCGGCTGAGGTCGGCCGATCCCTCGATCTCGTCCACCAGCTCGCCGACCCCCTCGGGCGACAGCGTCCGCCAGCTCATCCGGGGCTGCAGCGCCACCACCGGCGCCCTGTTGCACGGGAACAGGCAGCCGGTCTGGGTGACCAGCACGTCGCGGTCGAGCAGCCCCCGGCGGTGCAGTTCGCTCTCCAGCGCGGCACCGGCGGCCTCGGCGCCCTTGGCTGTGCACCGGGGCCCGCGGCACACCAGCACGTGCGTGTGCACCGGGGGCGGATCGGCCCAGGTCGGGTTGGTCAGGGTCTCGTCGTTGGCGCGCAGGATGCGCGCCTCCCCGACCGGGGGGATCGCCTCCGGCAGTGCCCGCAGCACGGTCGTCGCCAGCAGCACCTCGGCCGGTGGCTCGGGGTGCCGGCCCAGCCACCAGCGGGTCACCCGTCCGACCCAGGACGCGGGGACGCCGGTTTCGCCGAGGGTCACCGGCACCAGCAGGATGCTCCGGTGGCCGGCCGCCGCGAGGGCGTCCAGTTGGCTGACGAGGGCCGGGCCCTCCCCCTGCAGCACGGCGGCCGCGCAGCCCAGCTCGGCGGACCGGACGGCGAGCGCCGGCCAGTGCTGCGCGTCGGCGAGGGTGAGGGTGACGAACAGGGTCGCGGTCACGATCGGCTCCACAGCACACGCAGCCGATCGGTCCGGGTGACCGCGGCCCGCACCTGGAACACCTCGCCGACCAGTTCCGCGGTGAGGGTCTCGGCGATCGGGCCCGCCGCGTGGACGCGTCCCCGGTCGAGCACCACCACCCGTGCGCAGAAGGCCGCCGCGAGGTCGAGGTCGTGCAGCACCGCGACCGTGCACATTCCCAGCCCGCGGACCCGCTCGAGGAAGTCGATCTGATGCGCCAGGTCGAGGTGGTTGGTGGGTTCGTCCAGCAGCAGCACCTGTGGCCGCTGCGCCAGTGCCCGGGCGAGGTGGACCCGCTGCCGCTCGCCGCCCGAGAGGGTCTGCCAGCGCCGGTCGGCCAACGGTGCGACCGCGGCGACGGCCATGGCCTCATCCGGGGCGCCGCGGTCGGGGTCGCGCGCACCGGGCCATCCGCCGATGTGTGGAATGCGGCCCAGTTCGACGACCTGTCGCACGCTCAGGTCGAGTTCGGTGGCCGGATGCTGCTCGACCAGCGCGATCCGCCGTGCCCGGGCCCGCGGTGGCAGGGTTCCGATCGTCTGCCCGCCCACCAGCACCCGACCGGACGACGGCGTGCGCAGCCCGGCGACCAGGTGGAGCAGCGACGTCTTGCCCGAGCCGTTGGGGCCGATGATGGCGGTGATCCCGGCCGTCGGGAAGGTCGCCGTCACATCGTCGACGATCAGCCGTCCGGGCACCCCCCAGCTGACGCCCTCGACCCGGATCACGACCGGACCGCCTGTCGCCGCAACAGGAACACCAGCACCGGTGCGCCGATCACCGCGGTCACCACCCCGACCGGGATCTCCGTCCCGTCCCGCAACGTCCGGGCGAGTGTGTCGGCGCCCAGCAGCAGGGCGCCGCCGGCGAGGGCGCTGAGCGGCAGCAGCGTCCGGTGCGACGCTCCGGTGGCGATCCGGACGAGATGTGGCACGGTCAGGCCGACGAAGCCGATCTGGCCGACGAACGCGACCGCGGTCGCGGTGACCAGGGCGGTGGTCACCAGCAGCGTCCAGCGGGCCCGGGTGACGTCGATGCCGAGCGACCGTGCCGACGTCTCGCCGAACGCGAACGCGTCCAGGGTGTTCGCCGCGAACCCGAGCACCACCAGCGCCGCCACCGCCGCGCCGATCAGGACGACCGCGCTCGGCCAGCGGACGCCGGCCAGGGAGCCGAACGTCCAGGCCAGGACGGTGCGGGCGACGTCTCGTTCGCCGAAGACCATGATGGCCAGCGAGGTGAACGCGGTGGCGAGTTGCCCGACGGCGACGCCGGCGAGGATCGTCCGGCCGGGAGGCAGGGTTCCGGAGCGTCCGGTGGCGAGGATCAGCACCACCACCAGGGCGGCGAGTGCCCCGGCGAACGCCGTCCCGGTGATGGTGAGGTGCTCGGGGACGAACGGCACCGAGACGCCGAAGACGATGGTCGCGACCGCACCCGCCGATGCCCCGCCCGAGATGCCGAGCAGGTAGGGGTCGGCGAGCTCGTTGCGGGTGAGCGACTGCAGGATCACGCCGCACAGGGCGAGTGCCGCACCGACCGCCAGGGCGCCCAGCACGCGCGGCATCCGCAGCTCCCAGACGATCCGGTCGGCGAGTTCGGTGACATCGTCGCCCGGGATCAGGCGGAGCCGCCGGGCGATCACCTCGATCACCGTGGAAGCATCCACCTCGGCGGCGCCCACGCCGATCGCGACCAGGCCGAGCACCGCGATCGCCGCGGTCAGGGCGAGCGCCAGCATCGTCACCCTGACCGCCCGGTGCGACCTCACCTACAGCGTGGCGATCTGGTCCGAGACGGTAGCCGCGCCATCGACCAACCGGATGCCCGGAGCGGATTCCGAGAACGGGATCGTGACGTAGGCCCTTGCCTTGACCGCCTTCATCTTGCTGAGCACCGGGTCGCTCTCCAGGTGGGCGATCTTCGCCTTCGCCGTCGACCACGAGGCATCGGCGAGCACGATCACGTCGGGATCGGCCTGCACCGCCTTCTCCCACGACACGGTCGCCCAGTTGCCCTCGACGCCGGTGAAGATGTTGGTCGCGCCGATCGTGTCGAGGATGATCTGCGGGCCGCCGCCACCCGCCCCCGCGAAGAGTTCCTTGTCGCCCGAGTCGTACCACAGCGCACTCTTGCCCTTGCCGGCGGCCTGGACGCGGAGTGCGGCCAGGGCGTCCTTCTGCTGGGCGACGAGGGCGTCGGCGCGGTCGGTCACGCCGAAGACCTTCGCCACCTCGCCGACCTCGCCCCAGGCGGCGTCCATCGTGCTGGGTGCCTTCTCGACGCCCTTGGGGCAGCCGAACGGGCTCAGGTAGGTGGCGATCTTCTCGTCGGCCAGCTCGGACCGGCTACCCACGCCCTGGTCGGTGAAGGCCGAGGCGTAGGACGCGTAGGCGAAGTCGGGCTGGGCGGCCAGGAACGACTCCTTGGCCGGGTACTTCTCGGCGAGCACCTTCACCTGGCCGTAGGCGGCCTTCCAGCGTTCGGGGATCTGGTCGTCGAGGTAGGCGGTGCCGGCCATCCGGTCCTGCAGGCCGA
>CALMIQ010000549.1 GCA_937863965.1 uncultured Micropruina sp. | reverse complement strand
CCGCGTCCGATCCCTGGAATGGCCGCCACGGCTCTCCCTTCGTCTCGAACACCTTAGGGTGAGCGGATGGATCCCGTCGTGGCGCTGCGCGAGATCGCGTACCTGATGGAGCGCGAGCGCGCGGACGGCTACCGCGTCCGGGCGTTCCGGCGGGCCGCCGACGTCGTGGACGCGATGACCCCCGACGAACGCGCCCAGCACGCGGCGGCGGGGGACTGGAGGCGGGTACCGGGCCTGGGGACGTCCTCGGCTGGGGTCGTCGAGCAGGCCCTGAGCGGGCGGGTGCCCGACTATCTGGCCCGCAAGCGGGCCCAGGCGCGTCCCCTGGTCGAGCCCGAGCCGGCGCTGCGGGCGCGGCTGCGGGGCGATCTGCACACCCATTCCACCTGGTCCGACGGCGGCAGTTCGGTCGAGGAGATGATGCTGGCCGCACGGGCGCTCGGGCACTCCTACGCCGCGGTCACCGACCATTCGCCGCGGCTGCGGGTGGCCCGCGGGTTGTCGGCCGAGCGGCTCGCCGAGCAGCTCGACCTGATCGACGACCTGAACGAGGTGCTCGCCCCGTTCCGGGTGCTGCGCGGGATCGAGGTGGACATCCTCGACGACGGCACGCTCGACCAGTCGCCGTTCATGCTGAACCGGCTGGACGTCGTGGTGGCCAGCGTCCACTCCAAGCTGGCGATGGACGCCGAGTCGATGACCCACCGGATGGTGGCGGCGATCGCCAACCCGCGCACCAACGTCCTCGGTCACTGCACCGGACGCCTGATCGAGGGGGAGCGCGGCACCCGCGGCGAGAGCGCCTTCGACGCCGAGGTGGTCTTCGAGGCCTGCCGCACCTTCGGGGTGGCCGTGGAGATCAACAGCCGCCCCGAGCGCCGCGACCCGCCCGATCGGCTGCTCCGGCTGGCCGACGAGATCGGCTGCCTGTTCAGTATCGACACCGACGCCCACGCCCCCGGGCAGCTGGAATTCCTCGCCTACGGCGCGGCCCGGGCCGAGGCCGCGGAGATCGACCCCGACCGGATCGTCACCACCTGGCCGGTGGAGCGGCTGTTGGCCTGGGCGAAGGGCTGAGCCGGTGCTGGGCGACACTCTGTGGTCCAGGCGATGTGCTCCACGTCGAAGATGAGGCAGGATGGTCCCGAATCACCCCGGCGTGCCGTTCGTTGCGAGCCGGGCCGCGACTGAGAAAGGACTCCCCTGTGGCCATGAGTGAGAACGCCGGCCCGATCCTGAACGGACTGCCCACCAGCTTGCCGGACATCGATTCGGAGGAAACCGCGGAGTGGCTGGAGTCGCTGGACGGGATCATCGACGAGGGTGGCCGGAACCGGGCGCGCTACATCATGCTCAAGCTGCTGGAGCGTTCGCGTGAGCGGCATCTGGGTGTCCCCTCGCTGACCGTCACCGATCACATCAACACGATCCCGCCGGAGCGGGAGCCCTGGTATCCCGGCGACACCGAGCTGGAGCGCAAATTCCGCCGGCTGGTCCGCTGGAACGCCGCGATCATGGTGCACCGCGCCAACCGTCCCGGCATCGGCGTCGGCGGCCACATCTCGTCCTTCGCCTCGTCGGCGACGCTGTACGAGGTCGGCTTCAACCACTTCTTCCGCGGCAAGGACCATCCCGGCGGCGGCGACCAGATCTTCTACCAGGGCCACGCCTCGCCGGGCATGTACTCCCGCGCGTTCCTCGAGGGCAGGCTGGAGGAGGTCGACCTGGACGGCTTCCGCCAGGAGCACAGCCACGTCGTGGACGGGCGCATCCGGGCTCTGCCGTCGTACCCGCACCCGCGGCAGATGCCCTGGTTCTGGGAGTTCCCGACGGTATCCATGGGTCTGGGCCCGCTGGACGCCATCTACCAGGCGCAATTCAACAAGTACCTGCACAACCGGGGTCTCAAGGACACCTCGCAGCAGCACGTCTGGGCGTTCCTCGGCGACGGCGAGATGGACGAGCCGGAGAGCCGCGGCGCACTACAGTTGGCCGCCTACGAGGAACTGGACAACCTCACCTTCGTGGTCAACTGCAACCTGCAGCGCCTCGACGGCCCGGTGCGCGGCAACGGCAAGATCATGCAGGAGCTGGAAGGCTTCTTCCGCGGCGCCGGCTGGAACGTGATCAAGGTCGTCTGGGGCCGCGGCTGGGACGAGCTGCTCGCCGCCGACCGCGACGGCGCGCTGGTCAATGTGATGAACAACACCCCGGACGGCGACTACCAGACCTTCCGGGCCAACGACGGCGACTACGTCAAGGAGCACTTCTTCGGCCGCGACCCGCGGGTGGCGAAGATGGTCGAGGGCTGGGACGCCGACAAGGTCTGGAAGCTGACCCGCGGCGGTCACGACTACCACAAGGTCTACGCGGCCTACAAGGCGGCGACCGAGTTCACCGGCGCCCCGACGGTCATCCTGGCGCACACCATCAAGGGCTACTTCCTCGGCTCGCACTTCGCCGGCCGCAACGCCACCCACGGCATGAAGAAGATGGCGCTGGACGACCTCAAGCAGTTCCGCGACCGGCTGGACATGCCGATCACGGACGCCGTGCTCGAGGCCGATCCGTACCGCCCGCCGTTCGTCAACCCGGGCCCGGGCGACGAGCGGATCGCGTACGCGCTGGAGCGCCGCCGCGCCCTCGGCGGTTCGCTGCCCGAGCGGCGCAACGACCCGGCGCCGATCAAGCTGCCGGCCGATTCGGCGTACGCGACGGTGAAGAAGGGTTCGGGCCAGCAGCAGATCGCCTCCACCATGGCGTGGGTGCGGCTGTTCAAGGACCTGATGCGCGACAAGGAGTTCGCCCCGCACGTCGTCCCGATCATCCCCGACGAGGCCCGCACCTTCGGCCTGGACTCGTTCTTCCCGACGATCAAGATCTACAGCCCGCACGGCCAGACCTACACCCCGGTCGACCACGAGTTGATGCTCGCCTACCGCGAGTCGAAGACCGGCCAGATCATCCACGTTGGGATCAACGAGGCCGGCTCGATGGCCGCCTTCCAGGCGGCCGGCAGCGCCTACGCCACGCACCGCATCCATATGGTGCCGATCTACATCTTCTATTCGATGTTCGGCTTCCAGCGCACCGGCGACAGCATGTGGGCGGCGGCCGACCAGCTCTGCCGCGGCTTCCTGCTCGGCGCCACGGCGGGCCGGACGACGCTGGCCGGCGAGGGCACGCAGCACATGGACGGCCACAGCCACATCCTGGCCGCGACCAATCCGGCCATCCGGTCCTACGACCCGGCGTACGCCTACGAGATCGCGCACATCATGCAGCACGGCCTGGAGACGATGTACGGCGAGAACCCCGAGGACGTGATCTTCTACATCACCCTGTACAACGAGCCGATGGTGCAGCCGGCCGAGCCCGAGGGCATCGACGGCGAGGGCATCAGGCGCGGCATCTACCTGCTCAAGGAGGGGTCCTCCGAAGGCGTCGGCGACGACGCGCCGCGGGCCCAGCTGCTGGCGTCCGGGGTGGGCGTGCCGTGGGCGCTCGAGGCGCAGGAACTGCTGAAGAAGGACTGGGGCGTGGTGGCCGACGTGTGGAGCGTCACCTCCTGGAACGAGTTGCGGCGCGACGGCCTCGAGGCCGACGAGCACAACTTCCTGCACCCCGATGAGGAGAAGCGGGTGCCCTTCGTCACCCAGCGGCTGGAGGGACGTCCGGGTCCGTTCGTCGCAACCTCGGACTACATGCGGTTGGTGCAGGATCAGATCGCGCAGTGGGTGCCCGGCGACTTCTATTCGCTCGGTGGCGACGGTTTCGGCTTCTCCGACACCCGCGCGGCAGCCCGCCGGTTCTTCCACATCGACGGCCCGTCGATGGTGGTCCGGACGCTGCAGGCGCTGGCCGCCAAGGGCGCGGTGGACGCCGCCGCGCCGGGCGAGGCGGCGGCCAAGTACCGCCTGCTGGACGTGACCGCCGGGGCGTCCGGCGTCGCGGGCGGCGACGCCTGATCCAACCTGCCGTGGGCCGGTGCCGCGCTTGCGCGGTCACCGGCCCACTGCGGTGTCCACCGCTTTCCGTCCGGCGCGGAAGTCTGGCAGGCTAAGCGAAACACGGATTGTTCCAGGCCGACGGGAAAGGAAGCAGGTGGCCACCACGGAAGGCGCGGCACATGCCTCGGATGCTGCTGTGCTGGGGCTGACCAACGGCATGGCCGTGCAGGAGCTCGGCTGGGACGACGACGTCGACGAGGCGCTGCGCGAGGCGGTGATGGATGCCGTCGACGGCGATCTGCTGTACGAGTCCAACGAGGCAGTCGACGTGGTGCTGCTGTGGTGGCGCGACAGCGACGGCGACATCGTGGACGGCCTGGTGGACGCGCTCACCGACCTGTCGCCGAACGGATACATCTGGCTGCTCACCCCGAAGGTCGGGCGTCCGGACTACGTCGATCCGACCGACCTGGCCGAGGGTGCCCTGACCGCCGGGCTGGCGCTGGCCAATCAGGCGTCCGTCTCGGCCAACTGGCAGGCGCAGAAGCTGGTCCGGCCCAAGGGAATCCGCCGGTAGCTGGCACAATGGTGCGCCGGACGGCTGCGGGTGCATAGCTCAGTTGGTTAGAGCACCTCCCTTACAAGGAGGTGGCCGGGGGTTCGAGTCCCTCTGCACCCACC
>CALMIQ010000548.1 GCA_937863965.1 uncultured Micropruina sp. | reverse complement strand
CGGCCGATCATCACCTGCGACCCGGACGGCCTTCCGGCCGACGACTTCATCGCCACCTATCCGACCCAGTCGGCCAGCTACCTGCTGCACCCGGGCCTGGCCGAACTCGACGCGGTGCTGGCCGCCGCGCTCGGCGACGATCCGCTGCGCGGGGCCCGTGCGGCGATGCGCCGGCGGGTGTTCTGCGAGCCGCCGGGGGGCCCGCAGGCGGCCTTCACCGCCAACGTGGCGCGGCTGGCGGCGTCCGGCTGAGGGTCGGCCCTCAGGCGAACCGGGTGCGCAGCTCCTGCTCCAGCTGCTCCAGGCTGAGGTGCTTGGTCTCGGGAACGATGAACAGGTAGAACAACAGCGCGAACACGTTGAACGTCCCGAAGGCCGCGAACGTCCAGGCGGGGCCGAGATAGGCGATCATCAGCGGGAACGCGAAGGTGACCACGGCGTTCATGATCCAGCCGGCGCCGACCGCGACGCCCTGGGCGGTACCCCGGATGCGCGCCGGGAAGATCTCCGAGACCAGCACCCAGTTCACCGTGCCGGACTGCTTGAAGAACACGAACAGGGTGACCAGGCCGAGCACCACCCAGGGCAGGTGCGCGGGCACGGTGGCGGCGATCGCGCCGGTCGCGTCGATGTGCGGCGCGATGCCGAAGCCGAAGACCAGGGCGAGGGAGAACAGGGCGATCACGATGCCGGTCTCCTGGTAGATGCCCACGTGGCGGCGGGCCAGCCGGCTCACCAGGTAGATGCCGATGCCGGCGCCGATGGTCGAGGCGAGGCCGGTGACCACGTTGAGGGTGATCGCGTCGGCCGAGGAGAACCCCGCCGCGACCAGCACCTTCGGCAGGTAGTACATGGCGGTGTTGATGCCGGTCAGCTGGTCGAAGATGCCCAGGAAGCAGCCGATCAGCAGGACGCGCCGCGTCCACCGCGCCGACCAGGCCTGGCGCAGCGTCCAGCGCGCCTGCCGGCCCTCCACCCGCTGCACCTGGACCATCTCGTCGATCTCGGCCGCGATGTCGTCGCGGGGTTCCTCGCGGATCCGCTTCAACGCGCCGATGGCCTCGTGGTAGCGGTGCTTGGCGGCGTACCAGCGGCTGGATTCGGGCATCAGCCGCATGCCGATCCACAGGCCGATCGCGGGCAGGGTGCCCAGCACCAGCATGTAGCGCCAGGTGTCGCCGTTGCCGGCGGCGATGACCAGCCCCTGGATGTGCTGGCCGAGATCCCACGGGATCCACTCGCCGGCGGGGAACCGGCCGGTGGGATCGGACGACACCTGCACCTGCGGCCCGCCCCGCGACGCGGACAGCATGGCGTTGGTGGAGTAGGCGAGCAGCTGGCCGAACACGATCATGAACTGGTCGACGGCCACCAGCGGGCCGCGGATCCGTTGCGGCGCGGACTCCGACAGGTACATCGGGACGCTGGAGGACGCCCCGCCCACCGCGAAGCCGAGGATGAACCGGAAGACGGACAGGACCAGGACACTGCCGGACAGCGCCGAACCCAGCGTGCCGACGACGAAGACGATGGCCAACAGCAGGATGTTGTGCCGGCGTCCGTGCCGGTCGGCGAGGCGTCCGCCGACGATCGCGCCGACGGCCGCGCCGATGGCCAGGCAGCCGCCGACCAGGCCCTCGTCCAGCGGGGTGAGGGCGAGACCGCCGCCGGCGTGCGGCAGGTACAGGTAGGGCAGCGCCCCGGCGATCACACCGGTGTCGAAGCCGAACAGCAGCGAGCCGAGCGTGGCGACGGCCACCAGGAACCCGATCGGACGCCGCTTCCCCGATGGCGGCGTGGACGCCACCAGCTCGGCGAGTTCCTCGGGACCGGGGTCCGGCGGAAGGATCGCTGATCGGGACGCTCGCTGCTCCATGGTTCCCCTCGACGTGCCGGCGCGGATTTTCCGGCGTCAGCATAGGGGCGTGGCGCACCGCGTCCGTCAGGCGGCCATCAGCTGCAACCGGGTCGGCGCGTACGCCTTCGCCCGCAGCGGCATCCCGGCCTCTCCGGGGGTCCTGTTCGCCTTCCTGGAATTGCAGGTGTGGCACGCGGCGACGGTGTTCGTCCAGGTGTTCCGGCCGCCCTTGGAGAGGGGGACGATGTGGTCGACGGTCGCGGCCCGGTCGCCGCAGTAGCCGCAGGTGTGGGCGTCCCGCTTCAGCACCCCGCGCTTGGTCCAGCCCGGCGCGCGTCCGTACAGGAACGTGGTCTTCACATACCGCACCAGCCGGAGCACCTCGGGCTGCGGGAACGGTCCGAAGACCAGGTCGGGATGGGCGGACTCCACCACGGCGACCTTGCGCAACAGCATGCCGATGGCGTGCTGCAACGAGACCGTGTGGAGGGCGGTGTTGTCTGTGTTGAGGACGAGGACGGCCATTCAGAGGCTCCTTCCCGCTGGCTGCGGGCAAAAAGAAACCGCCCCGCGCGGGCGCGGGACGGTGCCAACTCCAGGTACTGGTAGAGGGTTCTCGGTCACGCTCCCTATCTGCAAGCCGACGACCCGGGCGAGTGGAACGCTCAGGCTGCTCATCGGGACTCCTAGGCCGAGGACGGTCCAAGAGTAGCCCGCCGCGTCCAAACGACACCACGACACTCTGTCTGACATGGTGAGCGAATGGCTGTCCTCTTCCGTGGCGAGATCTGGGTGGACTACCGGTTCGCCTACCTCCAGCCCGACGACGACGATCCCCCCGACGACTTCGGTCTCGACGAACAACGGAATGGCCTGTGTGGCGCAGCGATTCCGGGGGTGTTGTCGCTGACCTTCGGCCTGCACACCGGATACGTGCCGATCACGGTGGAGGCGCTCGAGACCCGACCCGAACTCGACACGCAGTGGGAGGAGATCGTCGAAGTGTCGTTCGCGGCGACACGGACCGACTACGTGCTGGCTCCGTTCGAGGACTTCTATCCGCTGATCCTGCCGTTTGCCGGTCAGTATCGGGTTCGGTTCAATGCCTCGGGTATGGACCGTGCCAACGACGCCGACTATCGCAAGAAGGGACGCCGCGTGCTGGACCGCTATCTCCTCCAGTTGTGGCCGGACGCCGAGGTCCAGCCGGACGCCATTCTGCGGCAGACCAGCGAGTCGGCTGCCTACTGGCACCGGGTCGCGCAGGGGGTGGAAAAGTAACCAGGGCTCGCGCACCCACCAGCGGCCTATCAAGACGCGCTGGTCGGGGATCGCTGGTACGGACGCGTCAGCGGTTCGCCAGGGCCGCCAGGATCCGGTCGGCCGGGCCGCCGAGGTTGAGCAGGTCCGTGAGTTCGGCGAACACCTCGGGCTTGGCGGGGGCGGTGGGCAGGCGCAGGTCGTCCAGGGTGACTCCCAACTCGAGGTCGCGGCGCACCCGCACCACCTCGCGGGCGCCGGCGAGGTAGTCGATGCCGGCGGCCAGCCGGTTCGTCAGGGCGGGGGAGAGCCGCTTCTCGGACGCCGCCGCGAGCACGCCCTCCAGGTCGCCGTAGTCGGCGATCAGCCGGGAAGCGGTCTTCTCGCCGATGCCGGCGACGCCGGGCAGGCCGTCCGAGGCGTCCCCGCGCAGCGTGGCGAAGTCGGCGTACCCGGCGCCGGTGATGCCGTAGCGGCCGCGCAGCACCTCGTCGGTGACCCGCTCGTGGTTGCGGACGCCCTTGACCACCGACAGCACCCGGATCTCCCGGGCGTCGTCCACGAGCTGGAACAGGTCCCGGTCGCCGGTCACCACGTCCACCGGCACGGACGCCGTCGAGGCCAGGGTGCCGATCACGTCGTCCGCCTCGTAGCCGTCCGCGCCCACCACGACGATGCCGAGGGCGTCCAGCACCGCCAGGATCAGCGGCACCTGCGGGCTCAGCTCGTCCGGCACCACCTCCAGCTCACCGGCCAGCACCCGGTGCGCCTTGTAGCTGGGCACCAGCTCGACCCGCCACGCGGGACGCCAGGAGTTGTCCCAGCAGGCGGCGGCGTGGGTCGGCCGGTACTCGCTGATGAACCGGGCCATGAAGTCCAGCAGGCCGCGGACGGCGTTCACCGGCTGACCGTCCGGCGCCTTCAGCGACGTCGGGAGACCGAAGAATGCACGGAAGTACAGCGAGGCCGTGTCATAAAGTTGCAGAAACGGCGGGTTCACCCGCACATAGTGACACGATTGTCCCCATGGAGAGTACGGACCGCCAGATCCTCGCGCTGCTGTCCACCGACGGCCGGATGTCGTACACCGACATCGGCCGCGAGACCGGACTGTCGACCTCGGCGGCCCAGCAGCGGGTCCGCAGGCTGGAGCAGCGCGGCCTGATCACCGGCTATCGGGCCGAACTCAGCGCCGAGGCGCTGGGCCTGGCCCTGACGGCCTTCATCGCGCTGAACGGGACCGATCCGGCGACCGACGAACAGATCCCCGATCGGCTGGCCCACCTGCCCCACGTGGTGTCCTGCTTCTCCGTCGCCGGTGACGCCAGCTACATCCTGATGGTCCAGGTGGAGAGCCCCGCCGCGCTGGAGACGCTGCTGACCCAGATCCGGCTGGCGGCCGGGGCGTCCACCCACACCACGCTGGTGCTGTCCACCCCGTTCCGGGACCGCCCCGTCATCTGAGCGGCTTCGGACGGCTGGGTAGCATGCCCAGCGTGACCGATCGCCTCCGCGCCCTGCCGTGGTGGCTACGCACTTCGCTGGCGGTGGCGGCCGGCGCCGCGGCATCCACCGGATTCGCGCCGCTCGGCTGGTGGCCGATCCTGATCCTGGCGGTGGCCGGGCTCAGCCTGCTGACCGTCACGGCGTCCGGCTGGTGGCAGGCCGCCCTGGCCGGGTTCGGGTACGGGCTCGGCCTGTACCTGATCGCGGTGCGCTGGCTGAGCGCGATCTTCGTCGAGGCGATGCTCGGGCTGGCGGCGCTGGAGGCGGGCTTCCTGGCCGTGCTCGGCGTCCTGCTGTGGTGGGCCGGACGGTCCCGCGCCTGGCCGCTGCTGGCCGCCGGCTGCTGGCTGCTGGTGGAGTACCTGTTCTCGCATTTCCCGTTCGGGGGCTTCCCCTGGCTGCGGCTCGGCTACACCACCATCGACGCGCCGCTGGCCGGCCTGCTGCCGCTGGTCGGCGTCCCGGGGGCGGGCTTCGCCGTCGCCCTGGTCGCCCAGCTGCTGGCCTGGACGGCGATCGCCGGCGGCCTGCGCCGCCGCCTGGCGGGCCTGGCCGCGGCCGTCGCCGTGCTGCTCGGCGGGCTGGCCGGCCTGCTGGTCCCGGCCGGAGCCGAGCAGGGGACGGTGCGGGTCGGCTATGTGCAGGGCAACGCGCCCGGCGGCGGCATCTACGGCCTCGGCGCGCCCCGCACCATCACCAACAACCATGTCGCCGAGACCCAGCGGCTGGCCGCACGGGTGGCGTCCGGGGAGCTGCCCCGGCCCGACTTCGTGGTGTGGCCCGAGAACGGCACCGACATGGATCCGCTCACCGACGGGCAGACCAATCGGGCGGTGTGGTCCGCGGTCGAGGCGATCGGCGTCCCGCTTGTCGTCGGCGGGCTCACCGACGGTCCCGGAACCTACGAGCGGCAGACCACCACCATCGTCTGGTACCCGGGGACCGGCCCGGCCGCGACCTACCACAAGCGCAACCTGGTGCCGTTCGGCGAGTGGGTGCCGCTGCGCGGCCTCCTGGAGCCGCTGTTCCCGGTGGTGCGCTACGTGGGAGCCCAGTCGGTGCCGGGGGTGGGGCCCGGCGTGCTGCCCGTCGATCTGTCCGGACGCACGGTGCGCCTCGGCACGCTGATCTGTTACGAGGTCGCCTTCGACGCCACCGTGCACGACACGGTGCTGGGCGGGGCCCAGGTCAACGTGGTGCAGAGCAGCAACGCCATGTACGTCGGCACGGCGCAGGTGGCCCAGCAGTTCGCGATCACCCGGGCCCGCGCGGCCGAGCTGCGCCGGGACGTCCTGGTGGTCACCACCACCGGCACCTCGGGCCTGATCCGTCCCGACGGCGGCGTGGCGTTCACCCTGCCCGAGTTCCAGGCGGCGTCCGGGGTGGTGGAGTTGCCGCTGCGCGGCGGCGCCACCCCCGCCGTGCTGTACTCGGGGGCCGTCGAGCTGGCCGGTGTCGCGCTCACCCTGCTCGGACTCGGCTGGACGGGGTGGCGGTACCGCGGTCGCACCGGGCGGGTACGGCAGAATGGAAGCTCTGCATCGACCAAGGAGAAGCCGTGACCGATTGGGCAGAGCTGGGCAGGGTGCTCGTCATCATCCCGACCTACAACGAGGCCGAGAACATCGTCCCGATCGTGCAGCGGCTGCGTGCCGCGGTACCGGACGCCGACGTCCTGATCGCCGACGACAACTCGCCGGACGGCACCGGGCGGATCGCCGACGAGCTGGCGGCCGCCGACGACCACGTGCACGTCATGCACCGGCAGTCCAAGCAGGGCCTCGGGGCCACCTACGTGGCGGGCTTCGGCTGGGGGCTGGAGCGCGGCTACGGCGTCCTGGTCGAACACGACGCGGACGGCTCGCACCAGCCCGAGCAGCTGCCCAGCATGCTGCGGGCGCTGAAGCAGGCCGACATGGTGAAGGGCTCCCGCTGGGTGAAGGGCGGTTCGGTGAAGAACTGGCCCTGGCACCGGGAACTGCTGTCGCGCGGCGGGTCGCTGTGGTCACGCACCCTGCTCGGGCTGCCGATCAAGGACGTCACCGGCGGCTTCACCGCGTTCCGGGCGGACGCCCTGCGCGGCCTCGGCCTGGACGACATCGAGTCCGCCGGCTACGCCTTCCAGGTCGACCTGGCCCGCCGGGCGATCGCCCGCGGCTACCGGGTCGCCGAGGTGCCGATCGAGTTCATCGAACGCGAACGGGGCGATTCGAAGATGAGCGGACGGATCGTCGCCGAGGCGATGCTGCTGACCACCCGCTGGGGCATCGCCGCCCGCACCCGGCAGGTCAAGGAGTACCTCGGCCTGACCCGGAACAAGGCCGCGCAGCGGTCCGCCGAGAAGCGGGATCCGGTCCGGTGACCGCGCCGCAGCCACCCGTGCGCGGACGCCGCCCCTGGCTGGCGCCGCTGCTGCTGCTCTTCTTCCTGACCGTCCCGATCGTCGAGGTGTGGCTGCTGGTCGCCGTCGGCACCCGGATCGGGGTGCTGCCCACGATCGGGATCCTGATCGTCTCGGCCCTGCTCGGCACCTGGCTGATGCGCCGTGAGGGCGCCAAGGCCTGGCGGGCGCTGAACGAGGCCGTCAGCTCGGGACGGCTGCCCGGCGGCGAAGTGCTCGACCCGGTGCTGATCATGATCGGCGGCGTACTCGTGATGCTGCCGGGCTTCTTCACCGACATCATCGGGCTGATCTTCCTGCTGCCGTTCACCCGGCCGCTGGCCCGCGGCCTGCTGGCGCTGTTCATCGCGCGCCGGGCGGCCCGCTCGGGCATCGACCTGGACGTGATGCGCGCCAAGGTGCAGCCCAACACGGTGATCCGCGGCGAGACCGTACCGGACGGTCCGACCGCTCAGGCCGGCGAGCCGACGGCGGAGCCGCGGAAGCCGTCCGACCCGACCGTCATCAAGGGTGAGATCGAGCCGTAGCCGGTGTCGCGGGGTGTCAGTTGCCCCGGATCTCGTCGAGCCGCTCGGCGAGCAACTCCTCCAGCTCTTCGATGGAACGCCGCTCGCGCAGCATGTCCCAGTGCGTGCGCGGTGGCTTCACGGCCTTGGCCTCGGGCTCGACGCCGTCGGAGCGTCGGGCGACCGCGCCACACCGGGGGCATTCCCACTCGGTGGGCAGGTCTGCCTCCTCGGCGAACGTGACGCTGAAGTGATGGCCCTTGGGACAGTCGAAGCCGATGTCCTGGCGGGCCGCGAACTCGACGCCGGCACCGTCGGCGAAGCTCTTCGATCCCAAACCGGAGCCGCGCAATGATCGCTCAGCCATAACCTCTCCCTTCGCCCGGGCGACCCAATGGTCGAACCCGGCCGGTTCCACGCTACCGGGTCACCCCAAGCCGCTCACAAGACCTTGGGTAACGCGTTTCCGGCCTCGATGATGCCCTTGCGCATGTCGACGCGGGTCAGCAAAAGCCCTCCGACAAGGAAGAAGAGCACCAGCGTCAGGATCGCCAGGCGGTAGGAGTGGCTGAACTGGAAGACCAGCGCGAAGCTCAGCGTGCCCAGCCAACTGGTGCCCCGCTCCATCGCCTGGTAGAAGCTGAAGTACTCCGATTCGCGGCCCTTCGGAACCAGCTGCGAGTACATCGAACGGCTCAGCGCCTGGGTGCCGCCCATCACCAGGCCGATCGACGCGCCGAGGGCCAGCAGCGCCGGGAACACCCCGGCGGGCAGGAAGAACGCCACCGAGACCACCCCGAACCAGATCGCGATGCCGATCAGCACGGTCCGTTTCGCGCCCAGCCGGGCGGCCACGCGTCCGAACAGCAGGGCACCGCCGAACGCGACGAACTGGGTCACCAGGAAGGTGATCATCACGTTGGACGTCGACATGCCCAGCTCCAGCTGCGCGTACAGGCTGGACTGCCCGATCACGGTCTGGATGCCGTCGTTGTAGAACAGGTAGGCGACCAGGAACAGCATGGTCTGCGGGTAGCGCCGCAGATCGGCGAAGGTCGCGGCCAGCTGCCGCAGCGGGTTGCGCCGCTCGGCGGAGGAGTGGGTGACCTCCTCCAGCGCGCGCTGCGGCAGCGACCGCAACCCGAGCACCGGGATGATGGTGAACAGCCCCCACCACAGGCCGGCCGACAGCAGGCTGAGCCGGATCGCCATCCCGTAGCTGATCCCGAGCGACTCGTAGGCGGTCATCATCACCAGGTTGAGCGCGAGCAGCAGGCCGCCGCCCAGGTAGCCCAGCGCCCAGCCGCGGCTGGACACCCGGTCGCGGTCGTCGGGGGAGGCGATCCGCACCAGGATGCCGTCATAGATCACCTGGGACGACCCGATGCACAGGTTGGCGACGATCATCAGCACCGCGCCCAGCTCCCAGTTGGTGCCGCTCAGCACGAACATGCCGGACGCCGCCACGGCGCCGACCCAGGCCAGGCCGCCGAGCCACCATTGCGGGTGCCGGGAGCGGTCGGCGATGACGCCGAACAGCAGCAGCGCGATCGTGGTCAGGATGGTCGAGATGGTGACCAGGAACGGGTGGACGGCGCCCGGCAGCACCCCGAAGCCGAGCAGCGACACCGGGGTGTTGCAGACCTCCCCGGACGGCAGGTCGGGGCAGGCGGCATTGGTCGCCAGGCTGGTCAGATAGGGCCCAAGGATGACCGTCGCCGTGGTGGTCACGTAGGCCGAGTTGGCCCAGTCGTACCAATACCACGCCCGCTGCTGCCTGGTGCTCTTGTGCCTGGTGCCGCCCTGCTTCGTTCCGCCCATCAGTTCCCCTCCCACAGTCCCCACTCGGCCAGCACCGCGGCGAGCACCTCGATCCGGTCACTGACCAGGCCGTCCACGCCGGCCTCGATCAGGCGTTCCATCTCGGACCGCTCGTTGACGGTCCAGACGTGGACCGCCCGGCCGGCCGCGTGCGCCGTCCGGATCAGGCCGGGGGTGACCACCGGCACCCGATCGTGCCAGGCCCGGGCCGGGATCTGCAGGACGACACCGGGGGAGCGGGCGATCCGGCGTCCGAACGGCACGTAGGCCTGCCAGGCGACGCCGATCGGGCCGGCCGCGGTCGCGACGCGCCCGCCGGTCAGGGCGCGGAAGGCCCGGATCCGCGCCGACGAGAAGGAACCCACGCACACCCGGTCGTGGGCACGGTGCGCGTCGAGGGCGCGGACCAGCGGCTCGATCGCGGACGCCACCTTCAGGTCGATGTTGAACCGGGCGTCCGGCAGCGTCTCCAGCAGCTCGTCGAAGGTGGGGATGGGGTCGATGCCCGCCACCCGCACGGTGCGCAGCTCGCTCCACGGCAGCCGCTCGGGGACGCCGGTGGCGTCCGTGACCCGGTCGAGGGTGTCGTCGTGGAACGAGAACAGCACCCCGTCGGACGAGGTGTGCGCGTCGGTCTCCAGGTACCGGTAGCCGCGTTCGACGGCGCGGGTGAACGCGTAGCGGGTGTTCTCCCGCGGGCGGTCGGCCTCCGACAGGTAGCCGCCCCGATGGGCCATCGCGGCGAACCGGGTGTCGAAGTAGCGGTAGTCGCCGGCCTTCACCCGGCTCAGTATGGGTGAGTGACGGTGGTCGGGGCCATAATCGGGGCATGTCCGAGAGTTCCGCACCCATTCGTCAGGCCCTCCGGGACGCCCTGCCGGGCGCGATGGAGGCGCGCGACACGCCCACGCGCAACGCCATCCGATCGGCGCTGGCGGCGATCGAGAACGCCGAGGCGGTGACCGGCGAGCCCCGGCTCCGCGAGCTCGACGAGGACCACACCCTGGAGATCGTCAGCGCCGAGCGCGACGAGCGGCTGGCCGCGGCGGCCCAGCACCGGGCGCTCGGCCAGGACGACCGTGCCGCGGAGCTGGAGGCCGAGGCGGCCGCCCTGGACGCCTTCCTCTGCTGAGCCGCCCGGCGATCTGAAAGGCGTTTCCGCCGGGCCACGGACTGCGACACAATAGGGCCTCGTGACAACCATCCTGTCGATCCAGTCCTCGGTCGCCTACGGCCACGTGGGCAACAGCGCGGCCACGTTCCCGTTGATGCGTTCGGGGGTGGAGGTCTGGCCGGTGCTGACGGTGCACTTCTCCAACCACACCGGCTACGGGGAATGGCGCGGGCCGTTGCTGGCCGCCGACGACGTCGCCGAGGTGATCCGCGGCATCGACGATCGGGGGGTGCTGCCCCGGGTGGACGCCGTCCTGTCCGGCTACCAGGGCGCCAAGGAGGTCGGCGCCGTCGTGCTGGAGGCGGTCGAGCTGGTCAAGCAGCGCAGCGCGCGGGCGATCTACTGCTGCGATCCGGTGATGGGCGATGTCGGCCGCGGCTTCTTCGTCCGGCCCGGCATCCCCGAGTTCATGCGCAACCAGGTGGTGCCCAAGGCCCAGATCGTCACCCCGAACCACTTCGAGCTCGACTACCTCACCGGCCGCGAGACGCACACCCTGGACGAGGTGATCGACGCCGCGCACGCGCTGCGCGCGGTCGGCCCGGAGACCGTCCTGGTCACCTCGGTGGTGACCCACGCCACCGAGGACGACTCGCTGACCATGCTGGCGGTCACCGGGGAGGGTGCCTGGCAGGTGACGACGCCCCGCCTGGACCGGACGTTCACCGGCTCGGGCGACCTGACCGCCGCCATGTTCCTCACCCACTGGCTGCGCACCCAGTCGGCCGCCCAGGCGGTGGGCGCCACCGCCGACATCGTCTACTCGGTGCTCAAGCAGACCGCCGATTCGGGCCTGCCGGAGCTGCAGCTGGTGGCGGCCCAGGACGAGATCGTGACCCCCACCTACCATTTCGACGTCACCCAGGCGCGCTGAGGCGTCCCTCAGTCGCGGAAGACCTCGATCTTGGCGCCGAGCGCGTTGAGCCGGTTCGGCAGGTCCTCGTAGCCACGGTTGATCACGTAGACGTCGCGCAACACGCTGGTGCCGCGGGCGGCGAGCGCCGCGAGCAGCAGGCACACCGCGGGGCGCAGGGCGGGCGGCGAGATGACCTCCTGGCCCCGCCACCGGGTCGGGCCGGTGACGATGATCCGGTGCGGGTCGAGCAGCTGGACGTTCGCGCCCAGCTTGGTCAGCTCGACCAGGTGGATGGCGCGATTCTCGTAGACCCAGTCGTGGATCATCGTCCTGCCCTGCGCCACCGCGGCGATCACCGCGAAGAACGGCAGGTTGTCGATGTTCAGCCCCGGGAACGGCATCGGGTGGATCTTGTCCGAGCTGGCCCGCAGTTCCGACGGGTGCACGGTGATGTCGACCAGCCGGGTCTTGCCGTTCTCGGCGGGATACTCCGGCGAGAGGTCGAAGTCCAGCCCCATCTCGGCGAGGATGGCCAGCTCGATCTCCAGGAACTCGATCGGGCAACGCTGCACGGTCAGCTCCGAGCCGGTCACGATGGCCGCGGTGAGCAGGCTCATCGCCTCGATCGGATCCTCCGACGGCGCGAACGCCACATCGGTGTCGATGACGCTCAGGCCGCGCACGGTCAGCGTGGTGGTGCCGATGCCGTCCACCTCGACGCCGAGTTCCTGCAGGAAGAAGCAGACGTCCTGCACCATGTAGTTGCTGCTGGCATTGCGGATCAGGGTGACGCCGGGATGCCGGGCGGCCGCCATCAGGACGTTCTCGGTGACGGTGTCGCCGCGCTCGGTCAGGGTGATCGAGCGGGCCAGCTGCCCGTCGACCAACTCGACCCGGGCGTGATAGGCGCCCTCGGTGGCCTTGATGTCCAACCCGAAGTGACGCAGCGCGTGCAGGTGCGGGGTGACCGTCCGGGTGCCCAGGTTGCAGCCGCCGGCATACGGCAGCTCGAAGGTCAGCTCGTCGTGCAGCAGCGGGCCGAGGAACATGATGATCGAGCGGGTCCGCCGGGCGGCCTCGACGTCCATCCGGTCCAGCTCCAGCCGGTCGGGCCGGATCAGTTCCAGTTCGGTGCGGTCCGCCGACCAGGTGGCCCGGACGCCGATGCTGGTCAGCACCTCGAGGATGCGGTTGACCTCTTCGATCTGGGCGATGCCGCGGAGCACCGTGCGGCCCCGGTTGAGCAGGGACGCGCAGAGCAGGGCGACCGCCGCGTTCTTCGACGACCGGACGTCGATCGATCCGCTCAGCCGGTTCTCGCCGCGGATCCGCAGATGCAGCGCGCCGCTGCCGGGCTGCGGCTGTTCGAGGGCCTCGGCGATCCGGTTGATCAGCTCGACCGAGAGTTCGCGTTGGCCCGCTTCGAGGTCGTTGACGATCTCGGACGAGGTGCCCAGTTCGTCGGCCAATTCCTGTTGGGAGAGGCCGCGCTGCCGACGGGCGTCCCGGATCAGGTACCCGATGCTGGTGGGGGAGAGCTCTGCCACCCGGGCAGCATAAGCCATCCCGATGAGGGCTCATCTCCACCGGTGGTCGGGTGGGCTGAAAACTGGCGGAGGCGTCCACTAGGGTGCTGCCCATGAGCGCACATTTCGACGTCGTTGTCCTTGGCGCAGGCCCGGGCGGGTATGTGGCCGCCATCCGCGCCGCGCAGCTTGGCTACAAGGTGGCCATCATCGAGAAGCAGTGGTGGGGCGGCGTCTGCCTCAACGTGGGCTGCATCCCGACCAAGTCGCTGCTGCGCAACGCCGAACTGGCGCACATCTTCACCCACGAGAAGGAGCTGTTCGGCATCGAGGGCGAGGTCACCTTCAACTTCGGCAAGGCGTTCTCCCGCAGCCGTGAGGTGTCGAACCGGATGGTCGGCGGCATCCACTACCTGATGAAGAAGAACAAGATCACCGAGTTCAACGGCTGGGGCACCTTCATCGACGCCAAGACCATCGAGGTGGCTACCGACTCCGGCACCGAGACGGTCACCTTCGACAACTGCATCATCGCCACCGGCTCGACCACCCGGATGATCCCCGGCACCTCGCGCAGCGCTCGCGTGTTCACCTATGAGGAGCAGATCCTCGCCGACGACCTGCCCGGCTCGATCATCATCTGCGGCTCCGGCGCGATCGGCACCGAGTTCGCCTACGTCCTGTCCAACTACGGGGTCAAGGTGACCATCGTCGAGTTCCTCGACCGCATGGTGCCGCTGGAAGATCCCGAGATCTCCCGCGAGCTGGCCAAGGCCTACAAGAAGCTCGGCATCGAGGTGCTCACCTCCACCAAGGTCGAGGCGATCGAAGAGACCGGCACCGGCGTCCGGGTCACCGTCAGCCCGGCCAAGGGCGGCGAGCAGCGGGTGCTCGAGGCCGACCGGGTGCTGCAGTCCATCGGCTTCGCCCCGCGCACCCAGGGCTACGGCCTGGAGAAGCTGGGCGTCGAGCTCACCGAGCGCGGCGCGATCAAGATCGACGACTACATGCGCACCAACGTCCCGGGCATCTACGCCATCGGCGACGTCACCATGAAGCTGGCGCTGGCGCACACCGCCGAGGCGCAGGGCGTGGTGGCCGCCGAGACCATCGCCGGCGCCGAGACCATGCCGATCAACTACGACATGAT
>CALMIQ010000547.1 GCA_937863965.1 uncultured Micropruina sp. | reverse complement strand
CTTGGGACCCATGGACGACGTTCTGGTGGGGATTCTGGCGGTGGTCGTGGGCCTGTTGGTGGCCTTCGTCGGGTACCGGGCGCTGCGCACGATGATCGCCCTGCTGGGCGCGCTGACCGGCTTCGGGGTCGGCGGCGCGATCGGTGCCGGACTCGCGCTGGAGGGGGCACTCGGCACCGCGGTCACCTGGATCGTCGCGGTGCTGGTCGCCCTGCTGTTCGGCTGGCTCGCCTACGCGTTCTACCAGGTGGCGGTGCTGCTCGGCCTGGCGTCCATCGGCTTCTCGATCGGTGCCGGGCTGATGGTCGCCCTCGGGTTCCGCGGCGACTGGCTGGTGTGGCTGGTCGGTGCTTTCGTCGCGCTGGTGCTGGTGGTACTCGGCCTGATCGGCGACCTGCCCGCGGTGCTGCTGATCATCCTCACCGGACTGGCCGGGGCCAACCTCGCCGTCACCGGGGCGATGCTGCTGGCCGGCGCGGTCGATCTCGCCGAGTTGAACGCCGGGGGAGCGGACGCCGCGGCCGCCGGCTGGTGGTGGGCGGTGGCCGGCCTCGTCCTGGCCGTGGTCGCCATCGCGTCCCAGCTGCGATCGCTGAACCGCTCCCGGGTCGCCGCCATGCGCGCCCAGTGGGCCGCGCGGGCGCACTGACCCGGTCGGACGATCGATGCCGGCAGTGCTGATCCGCGACGTCCGGATCGTCGCGGTGGGCGGCGTCCCCGCGCCGCGGCGACCCGTCGACCTGCTGGCGCGCGACGGGAAGGTCGTCGCCCTGGCGCCGCGGCTGACGGCCCTGGGGCGGGAGGACGGCCGCCCGATCCGTGAGCTGCGCGCCGACGGACGCTGGCTGATCCCCGGACTGTGGGACCACCACGTCCACATGGTCCAGTGGTCGCGGACGTTCAACTGGCTGGCGATGTCCGGGGCTACGTCCGCCGAGGATGCCCTCGCCCGGGTCGCCGCCCGGCTGGCCGAGACCCGGCCCGGGCACGCCGTGATCGGATTCGGGCACCGCAGCGCCCGCTGGCAGCGTCCGCCGACGGTGGCCGAACTGGACGGCGTCGCCGGCGAGGTTCCCGTGGTGCTGATCAGCGGCGACGCCCACCACGGCTGGCTCAACTCGTCCGCGCTGCGCCTGCTCGGCCTGCCGCCCCGCGACGACGTGCTGGCCGAGTCCGACTGGTTCGGCGTGATCGGACGTCTGGGCGAGCTGCCGCAGGACGGCGCCGCGAACGAGCGGGCCCTGGCCGAGGCGGTGTCCCGCGCCCACGCGCTCGGCGTGGTCGGCATCACCGACCTCGAATTCGGCCGCAACTGGATCGACTGGCCCGAGCGGGTCGCTGCCGGGACGGACACGCTGCGCGTCCGGGCCGCCACCTACGCCGACACGCTGGACGAGGTGATCGCGGCGGGTCTGCGCACCGGTGACCCGCTGCCGGGCGGCAAGGGCATGGTCACCATGGGGCCGCTGAAGGTGATCTCGGACGGCTCGCTGAACACCCGGACGGCGTGGTGCCACCAGCCGTATGCGGACGCCGCGACCGGATCCGATCCGTACGGACGGCCGAACCTCTCCGCCGACGAGTTGATGGCGGTGCTGCGGCGGGCCACCGGGGCGGGGCTGCGGATGGCGCTGCACGCCATCGGGGACGCCGCGGTGGGTGCCGGCCTGGATGCGTTCGCGGCCACCGGTGCCACCGGCTCCATCGAGCATGCCCAGCTGACCACGATCGACGACGTCCGCCGGATGGGCCGCCTGGGCGTGGTGGCCAGCGTCCAGCCCGCGCACCTGCTCGACGACCGCGACGTGACCGCGGCCTGCTGGCCCGACCGCGCCGAGCGCTGCTTCATGCTGCGCTCGATGCTGGACGCCGGTGTCGCTCTGGCGCTCGGCTCGGACGCCCCGGTCTCGCCTCTCAACCCCTGGCTGGCGATGGCCGCCGCGGTGCATCGCTCGGCGGACGAGCGCGAGCCGTGGAACCCGGCCGAGGCGCTCACCCCGGCCCAGGCGCTCGCGGCCAGCACCGACGGTGCGACCACCGTGGCGGTCGGATCGCCCGCCGACCTGGTGCTGCTCGACGCCGACCCGCTGGCCGCCGCGGAGGACAGCGCCGCGGCCGGGGCGGCGCTGCGCGCGATGCCGGTGGCGGTGGCGGCGACACTGGTCGGCGGGCGGATCGTGCATCGGGAGCCCGACCTGGGAGGGTGACGCTGGCCCCGCATCATCCCTTGCCCGACCCGGGATCTCGGTCGGAGCGTCCGGCCCGGGTGTGGAGATCCCGGCGTTGGCCGAGATGACGAGGAAGCGATTCACACAGGGGATCTCGGTTCGTGGACCGGGTCACCGGCGCCGCTCGCCGTCCGTCCGGTGACCGCCTGCCCCTGGTGTCGCGCGGCGAAGTGTGCTTATGGTCGGAACGGTCGACAGAGCAGTCGGCCCTTGAAAGGAGCACCCCCGTGCGCCCTCAGCCTCGTTCCCGTGCGCTCGGCCTGGTCGGCCTGGCCCTGATCGCCACCGCGCTACCGGCCGGTCCGGCGACCGCCACGCCACCGCCCGGAGCCGCGCTCGATCCTGTCCGTTCGCAAGACGACCAGGACCACCGGCGGCGAGGCGGTCTTCGCCGGCGCCAACGAGCGGTACATGGAGGCCATGTACGCCTGGGTGGGGCAGATCATGCAGGGCTACACCCCGGCCCAGGTCCGCCGGATCGCCGCCCAGGCGCGGACGGCCGCCTTGACGGCGCCGATCGGCGCCACCCAGAGGGTCGGCTCCAGCACCGAGACCGCGTGGATCCGCTACTACCCCGAGATGGACGACCTGATCCGTACGCTGAAGAAGGCCGGGATCGAGCCGAAGCGGCCCGTGGCGGTGCGCTGCCGGTCGACCACGTGCTGGGTGTCGGCGGGGCGTCGCTGACCCTCGCCGGCTTGCAGCTGACGGCTCCGGCCGATCGGGTGCTCGACGTGGGCTGCGGCTGCGGCATCCAAGCCCTTCGCGCGCGCCGTGTCGCCGCGCACGTGACGGCGACCGACATCTCGCGCCGTGCGCTGGCGTTCACCGAACTCAACGTGCTGCTGAACGGGCAGGGCGGCGTGCAGACGCGGTTCGGCAGCCTGTTCGAACCGGTCGCCGGCGAGACGTTCGACCGCGTCGTCTCGAACCCGCCGTTCGTCATCACCCCGCGTGTCGCGGGCGTGCCCGCCTACGAGTACCGTGACGGCGGCATGGCGGGCGACGCGCTCGTCGAATCGTTCGTGACCGGGGTCGCAGCGGTGCTCGCGCCCGGTGGGGTCGCACAACTGCTCGGCAACTGGGAGTACCGTGCCGACGCCGACGGCCTCGAACGGGTGCGCGAGTGGGTCGAACGGGCACCGGTGCCGCTGGAGGCCTGGATCGTCGAGCGGGAGCTGCTCGACCCGCTCAGTTACGCGGAACTGTGGGTGCGTGACGGCGGCACCACACCCGGATCGAGCGAGTACGCCCGGCTCATCGACGCCTGGCTCGACGATTTCGCAGCGCGCGGTGTCACCGGCATCGGCTTCGGGTACCTGCTGCTGCGCCGCCCGGCATCGGGCACACCCACCCTCGCGCGCTACGAGCGGATCGCGCAGCCCGTGCCCGGCGCGCTCGGCCCGCACCTGACCGAAGCGCTCGCCGCGTGGGATCGGCTCACCGCGATGGATGACGTGGCGCTCGCGGCATCGACCCTGACGGTCGCCCCCGACGTCACCGAGGCACGCCACCACGCACCGGGCGAGGAGGACCCCCGGGTCATCGAGCTGCGGCAGGGTGGCGGGTTCGCGCGGTCGCTCGAGGTCGACCCCGGGCTCGCGGCGCTCGTCGGGGCGTGCGACGGCGACCTGCCGGTCGGTGTGCTCATCGATGCGATCGCCGACCTGCTCGACGTGGATGCCGCGGCCCTGCGCGCCGATCTGCTGCCGCGCGTGCGCGAACTCATCTTCACAGGGTTCCTCGCACTGCACTGAGCCGTCGATGCGCTTGCCCTGACCCATCGCGACTTGCGCCGAGCTTGCCCGTTCCGCCGCGAGCTTGCCGCTTCCTTGCCGAGCTTGCCGGCGAGTTCGCGAACGAACCGGCAAGCTCGCGAGCGGACCGGCAAGCTCGCGAAGGAGGGTGACGCACCGCCGGTAGGCTGAAATCCATGCTCAATATGGCCGAGGGCCTGGCCCGGATCGGCGCGCTCGCCGCCTCTCCTGTGGTCGCGACCCTCGCCGACGCGTTCGCCGCAGCAGGTCACGAACTGGCGATCGTCGGCGGGCCGGTGCGCGACGCCCTGCTCGGCCGCCGCACGAACGACCTCGACTTCACGACCGACGCCCGCCCCGACGAGATCCTGCGGATCGTCGAGCCGATCGCGACCGCCACGTGGGACATCGGTCGCGCGTTCGGCACGATCGGCGCGAAGATCCGCGGCGAACAGGTCGAGATCACCACCTACCGTGCAGACAGCTATGACGGGGTCACCCGCAAGCCCACGGTCGAGTTCGGTGACACGCTCGAGGGCGATCTGGCGCGTCGCGACTTCACTGTGAACGCAATGGCGCTGCGGGTTCCCGGTCCCGCGCTCGTCGACCCGACCGGCGGTGTCGAGGATCTCGTCGCGGGCGTGCTGCGCACCCCGAGCGACCCGGCGGTGAGCTTCGGCGACGACCCGCTGCGCATGCTGCGCGCCGCCCGCTTCGCCTCGCAGCTCGGGTTCGACCCGGCGCCCGCGACGGTGGCGGCGATCGAACGGCTTGGTGAGACCCTGCGGATCGTCAGTCCCGAGCGTGTGCAGGGCGAGCTGGTGAAACTGCTGCAGACCGACGATCCGACCCGCGGGATCCGCATCCTCGTCGACACCGCTGCCGTGTTCGTCGTCGACGTCCTGCGGGCGCACGAGCGCCGTCGGCACGAGGTCGTCGCCGTCGATGCGCGCGAGCCCCAGGTCGACCAGGCCCTGCGACGTCAGTGTCGGCAGCGCACGGTCGGCGACCGTCGCGGGCGTCGGCTGCCCGAGGAACAGCAGCCGCGCGAGCACGGCGAGCGCGTCGTCGCGCGCCGCCAGTGCCGTCAACGCCGGACCGATCAGCCCGCGCCCGATCGCGTCGTCGGGCACCGCACCCCACGCCGCCCGCACCGCCGCAGCCGTGTACCCGGCCGCATCGAGGTCGGCGCCCAACGCGGCGCACAGGGGCTCGGTGGGCGTCGGGTCGGCGTGCATGGTTCCATTCAACCCGCTCACCCCACGCGTGCGCGCAATCGGGCGTCGTGCGGCCGGTCACTCAGGTTCCGCAGTGCCCGTCGCCTTAGAATCGCGTTGTCGTGCGGTCCGGGATCGCACAGAAACCGCATCCCTATGACCTTGACTTCGCCGGTGACAGGCCCGCGCCCCGCGCCCCGCCTGCGCAGACGCGTGTGGTCGGGTGTGCTCGCCGCACTGCTCGTGCTCGGCGCCGCCCCGGTCGCCGCCGTCGCGGCCGTGACCGGTCCGCCCGAAGCGCCGCCGATGACCTTCACGGCCGCGCCCGAAAGCGACGCGCTGTGGAACCCCGACCAGCCGTTGCAGGTCGCGGTACAGGCGGCGAATCCGACCGATTCGACGGTCGCCGCCGGCCAGGTGTCGGTGTCGCTCGGTGACAGCACGCTCGCCGACGCCGATGACGTCGCCGCGTGGATCGCCGAAGGCACGGATGCCGGCGAACTCGTCGAAGCCGCCCAGACCCTGCTGCCGTCGATCGCCGCGCACGGCGAACTCGACGTGACCGTCGACATCGACGCGTCGACCGCCGAGGACCGCGCACCCGGGGTGTACCCGCTGCTGGTCACCTACGCGTCGGCGCAGGGCGAACTCACCGCGCGCAGCGTCGTCGTCGTGCCCGATGCCGACGCGTCGCCGCAGGTCGCGATCGTCGTGCCGATCACGGCCGGACCCCTCACGACCGGTCTCGCCACGGCCGAGCAGCTCGAAGCCCTCACGGCGGATGACGGGGCGCTGCGCGCCCGTCTCGACGCCGTCACCGGCACCGCCGCGATCCTCGCCGTCGATCCGGCCGTCCCCGCCGCGATCCGTGCCCTCGGCTCGGCAGCGCCCGAATCGGCGACCGACTGGCTCGACGACCTGCTCGCACTGCCGAACACGCGCTTCGCGCTGCAGTTCGGCGACGCAGACATCGCCACCCAGCTCTCGGCGAGCGCCGGAACCCTGCTCACGGCGACGACCCTCAGCCCGTACCTCGACGCAGAGAACTTCACGGCGGCTGTCGAAGAGACCCCGACGGCCGACGCGGCCGACGTCGACGACACCGAGACCGGCGCCCTCCCCGACGACGAAGCGCTGCTCGAGATCGGCCCGTCCCGCGACGGCGTGTACTGGCCCGCAAGCGGCAGCGCCGGCAGCGAGACGATCACCGGCATCCGACGCGCCGACGACACCGCCGTGACGCTCGTGCCGTCCTCCGTCACAGGTGCCACGGGTGCGGTCGCGGGCCGCGGCGAAACCGACGACGGGGCAGCGCTGCTCGTGGCCGACAGCCGCGTCTCGACCGCGCTGTCGAACGCCGTCACGATCGCCGACAGCGTCGACCGCGCCGCCGCACTCGCCCAGGTCACCGCGTACACATCGCTCGCGACCGCGCAGCTCGACGATGCGCCACTGCTCGTCGTCGTCGACCGGGCGGCATCGGCTGATCGCAGTGCCCTGCAATCCGCGCTCTCGGCCGTCACCGGCGTGCCGGGCACCAGCACCGTCGATCTGAACGAACTGCTGGCATCCACCCCCACCCGGGTGCAGCTCGTCGAGATCGAACCCGACACCGGTCGAGCCGACGTGCTCAACCAGTTCCGCACCGACGAAAGCGAACTGACGAGCTTCGCGACCATCCTCGAAGACCCGCAGCTGATCACCGCAACCGAGCGCGCAGAGATCCTCCAGCTCATCGGCAACGGCTGGCGCGAGACCCCGGTCGCGTGGCGCGATGCCGTCACGGCACACCGCACGCAGACGCGCACGACCCTCGACGCAGTCAGCATCGTGCCACCGGCCGGCATCACCCTGCTCGGATCCAGTGCGCCCCTGCAGTTCAGCATCCGCAACGACCTGGCGTGGCCGGTGTCGCTCGTCCTCATCGCCTCGCCGAACGACCCGCGCCTGCGGGTGCAGAACACCACGACCGTCGAGGCGGGCCCGCTGCAGAACACCCGCGCCGACGTGCCCGTCGAAGCCCGCGTCGGCAGCGGTGAAGCCACGATCGACCTGCAGCTGCGCAGCCCCAGCATGGTCGCGATCGGCGACACCCTCACCGCCGACGTCTCGGTGCGCGCCGAATGGGAGACCGTCGGCATCGTCGTCATGGGCATCGTCGTAGGCGGCCTCATCGTGCTCGGCGCCGTACGCACCTGGCTGCGGCTGCGCGCCCGCGGCGGCCCCCGCGACGAAGACGTCGTCGCGCACGAGAAGGATGCCGACAATGGCTAGCATCGGCCGCGCCAGCCGAGGCCGTAGAGGGTGTCGTTGGCGATCGACATCGCGTCGGCGAAGTCGGTGAACGAGGTCACCGAGACCACCGGTCCGAAGATCTCCTCCTGGAAGATGCGCATGTCGTTCGTGCCCTCGAACACGGTCGGGGCGACGTAGTAGCCGCCGCTCAGTTCGCCGCCGAGGTCGACCCGCTCACCGCCGGCGAGCAGCTTCGCGCCGCCCTCCTTGCCCATCTCGATATAGCTGGGATCTTCTCGAGTTGGTCGTTCGAGGCCTGCGCGCCGATCATCGTCTCGGGGTCGAGCGGGTTGCCCTGCACGATCTTGCCGACACGGTCGAGGCCGTCGGCGAGGAACCCGTCGTACATCGACTTTTGGATGAGCGCACGCGACGGGCAGGTGCACACTTCGCCCTGGTTGAGGGCGAAGAACGTGAAGCCTTCGAGCGCCTTGTCGTAGTAGGCATCCTTCTCGCGCGCCACGTCGTCGAAGAACACGTTCGCCGACTTGCCACCGAGTTCGAGGGTCACCGGGATGAGGTTCTGCGACGCGTACTGCATGATGAGCCGCCCGGTCGTGGTCTCACCCGTGAACGCGACCTTGCGAATGCGCTTGTGCTGCGCGAGCGGGGCGCCGGCTTCGATGCCGAACCCGTTCACGATGTTCACGACGCCCTCCGGCAACAGGTCGCCGATGATGTCGAACAGGAACAAGATGGATGCCGGGGTCTGCTCTGCCGGCTTCAGCACGACGCAGTTGCCGGCGGCGAGCGCGGGGGCGAGCTTCCACGTGGCCATCAGCAGCGGGAAGTTCCACGGGATGATCTGCCCGACCACACCGAGCGGCTCGTGGAAGTGGTACGCGACGGTGTCTTCGTCGAGCTGGCTGAGCGAACCCTCCTGGGCCCGCAGCACGCCCGCGAAGTAGCGGAAGTGGTCGACCATCAGCGGGATGTCGGCGTTGAGGGTCTCGCGGACCGGCTTGCCGTTCTCCCACGTCTCGGCGACGGCGATCGCTTCGAGGTTCTGCTCGATGCGGTCGGCGATCTTGTTGAGGATGACAGCGCGCTCGGCGGGCGTCGTCTTCTTCCACGACTCGAACGCCTTCCAGGCGACGTCGACTGCGCGGTCGATGTCTTCGACGGTGCCGCGCCCGACCTCGCAGAACGGCTTGCCGGTCACGGGCGTGATGTTCTCGAAGTACTGGCCCTTGACGGGCTCGACGAACTCGCCGCCGATGTAGTGGCCGTAGCGGGAGCGGTAGTCGGCGACGGCACCCCGCTGGCCGGGTGCGGCGTAGACGCTCGAGACGCCTTCTTCGACGATGGTCATGATGGTCTCCTTCGACAGTCCATGAGCGTCGCGCTTCGGTGCTGCGACGTGTCGGGCACGCTACGCCGCGCAACGTTGCATCCCGTTGCGAGGGGTGCGGTCCGCCCGGCAGCGCCCGGCATTCGGTTCACGCGTCTGCGCCAGTTCGCGGCGACTGCGCCACCGATCGATGGCGCGGATGCCGGAATGTGGCGCAGTCGTGGTGACTGAACCCGCCGCGACGTCAGCGAAGGGCGCGGTCGACCGCCGCGAGCAGTGACGTGAAGCGTTCGTCGGCGGGCAGGTCTTCGAGCAGCACCGCGGCGCCGTCGGGGCCGGCGAGCGGCACCTGCCAGTTCGGGTACTCCTTGTCGGTGCCGGGCTGGTTCTGCACGCGACGTTCGCCCACGGCATCCACGAGGGCGACGCCGAGCAGGCGCGACGGGGATGCCGCGAGGAACACGTGCAGCGCCTCGATGATCTGCTGTTCGTCGGCATCGTCGTCGATGAGTCCGCGGCGGCGCAGCGCGTCGAGCATGCGCCGCCGCTCCTCGTCGGCCTCGGCGAGCGCCTCATCGACCGGCTGCGTGAGCAACCCCAAGCGGGCGCGCAGGGCGACGTGCTCGTCGGCGAGGTAGCCGGCGGTCGGCGGCAGGTCGTGCGTGTTGACCGTCGCGAGCAGGTCCCGCCGGTAGCGCTCGGGCGGCAGCGGACGGTCGCCCTCCTGCTCGAACCACAGCACGCTCGTACCGAGGATGCCGCGGGCCGACAGGTAGTCGCGCACCCACGGCTCGACGTTGCCGAGGTCTTCGCCGATGAGCACCGCGCCGGCGCGCTGCGCCTCCAACGCCAGCACGCCGATCATCGCCTCGTGGTCGTAACGCACATACGTGCCGGCGGCGGGGCCCAGGCCCGCCGGAATCCACCACAGCCGGAACAGCCCGATGATGTGGTCGATGCGCAACGCGCCCGCGTGTCGCAGGAGGGTGCGGATCATGTCGCGCAGCGGCGCATACGCGGCCTCGGCCAGCGCTGCGGGCAGCCACGGCGGCTGGTTCCAGTTCTGCCCCTGCTGGTTGTACATGTCGGGCGGGGCGCCGACCGTGATGCCGGCGGCGTACATGTCACGCAACGACCACGCATCCGACCCGCGCGTGTGCACGCCGACAGCGAGATCGTGCATGATGCCGATGCCCATGCCGGATGCCACGGCTCCCGCCTGCGCGGCCTCGACCTGTTCGTCGGCGATCCACTGCAGCCAGGCATGGAACGCGACCCGCTCCGCAAGGCGCCCGCGCAGCTGCGCGACGAGTTCGGAGCCGATGTCCCACGCGTCGGCGGGGCGCTCATCGGCGGGCACGTCGGCGTAATGCTCTTCGAGCGCGCACCACAGCGCGAAGTCCTGCAGCGCCTGCCCCTCACGGGCGAGGAACGCGTCGAGTTCGATCTGGCGTGCCGCCGAGCGCGGTGCGGCGAAGACGAGTTCCAGAGCGGGGCGCTTGGCGGTCCAGACAGCATCGCGGTCGATGCGCTCGGCATCCGTGTTCATCGCGGCGACCGCTGCCTGCGCCTCGGTCACGACGGCGCGGTCGCCCTCGTCGAGGTACGCGACCTCACGGATGTCTTCGGGGCGCACGTACAGCGGGGCGAGGAAGCGCCTGGTGGCGGGTAGGTACGGCGACGGTTCGATCGGCACGGTCACTTCGGCTGCGTGGATCGGGTTCACGAGCAGGAAGTCGGCCCCGCGCTGCCCGGCGATAGCGGCGAGGTCACCGAGGTCGGCGAAATCGCCCATGCCCCACGACCGCTCCGACCGCACGGAGTACATCTGCGCCATCAGGCCCCAGCCGCGGTCGCCCGAGCGCACAGGCGGGTCGGGCAGTCGCGGTGGGGTGACGGCGAGCACGCCTTCGACGACGCGGCTGTCGGCGCCGCCGTGCGCCCGTTGCGACACCTGCACTGTGTGCCAGCCGAGCGGCACATCGTCGGGCACGGGAACGCGCACGCGCCACGTCCGGAGGCCGTCGACCTCGCGTTCTTCGGGACGCTGCACCGGAATCTCGAGCACGCGGCTGCCGCCCGTCTCGAACCGAATGGTGACGGTGACGTCGTGGCCGTCGGCCACGTGCAGCACGAGGTCACCGGCGCCGGGCCGGACGACGGTCGATGCGGGCACGAGCGCCCGCCACGGCTGGTCCTGCACGTCGGCGAGTGCCCGCGCCACGGCATCCGCATCGTGTGCGGCGACCTCCATGGCGGTCAGGACGGCCACGAGGGTCGAGGCGGGCACGACGACCTCGTCGCCGAAGAACGACCAGTAGCGCGTTGCGATGCCGTGGGCCTCGGCGAGCGCCGTCAGCTGCTCGCTTGGCAGGTCGGATGCCGTGTCATCGCTCATCGCCGGTCCTTTCGTCGCACCCATCCTCCCACCGCGACGCCACCGGACGCACTATCCGAACACACGGTCTTCGGGTCATCCGGTCTGTGGGCGACCATGGGGTTCTCGACCGAGTTCTGGAAGCAGGAGAAGTGGGCCGCGCTCGGGTCTCGGCGTCGCCGAAGGAGTTCGCGGACGTCTGGGGTCCGGGCGTCGGCATCGACTCGGCGCACACGATCGGCATCGAGCAGCTGCTCCGCAAGGGCAGGCTCACCGGTCACCTGAAGGGCTGCGGCGGCCTGCCGGACGGCTCGGACGCGATCATGACCTACATCGACGGCAAGCGTTGCTTCATCAACCAGACGATCCTCGGGGTCAAGGGGCCGCGCGCGCTGAAGCCGATGCCGCGCGCCTTCCGTCCGGTGCTGGCCGGCGGTGACGCCACCACGGACGTCTCCATGCTGCGCGACGCGGTCGGCGCGCACGTCGTCCTCAACCGCAACCGGGACGAGTTGATGTGCCACGCCTACGACAACGCCGACGGGCGGTGGGCGATCAACCCGATGTTCATCCAGCCGCTGCCGCAGAAGCAGGGCCTCTACCCCTGCTCGACGACGGCCTACATCGACGAGCACGGCAATCCCGGACCGGTGCGCCGCAACGACGGGTCGATCATTCCCAACCAGGCCGACACCGTATTCGGTACGCCCTGAGCGTCCGGGCGGTGGGTCAGTCGGGGAGGGGCGCGACCAGCAGGCCCTGCAGGTGCTCCCGGATCGCGCCGGCCATGTCGACCTCGTCGGGGGCGAGCAGCCACTGCACCTGCAGGCCGTCCATCAGGGCGACGACGGTGCGGGCCTGCCGGGCGGGCTCGACGCCGGGGGCCAGGACGCCGGCGCGGCCCGCGCGGCGCAGCGAGGCCTCGATGTCGCCGACCGCCCGCCGGTACCGCCGCGTGAAGTAGTCGTGCGCCGGATGGTCGCCCGCGGCGGCCTCCGCGGACAGCACGGAGAACAGTGCCACCAGATGCGGACGCGTGGTGTTGCGGCTGGCCAGGCGCACCAGGGCGGCCAGCGCGGCCAAGCCCGATTCGTCGGCCAGGGCATCGGGGACGCGGGCGGCGTCCTCGGCGTCCCGCCGTTCCAGGACCGCCTCCAGCAGCGCCTCCTTGGAGCCGAAGTGGTGCAGCAGGCCGGTGCGGGAGATGCCGGCCGCCTGGGCCAGTTCGAGGACCGTCGCATGCCGGTAACCCACCCGTGAGAACAGCTCGGTAGCGGCGGTGACGATCTGTTCGCGGCGCAGCCGGCCGCTGGCGTAGCCGCCCTCCCGCGCTGTCACCGTGGCTCCCTCACATTCGCTCCCTCCGCCCGGGCGTCGGCGTCCGCGCCCTGAAACTCGACACAAGTGTACATATTCATCTAGGCTGGTGCGCGAGCCCTTAGGCCACGCGTGCGCGTGGCGTCCGCACACTTCCTCGGAGGATCCCTTGACCCAGGCCGCAACCGCGTCCCCGGCGGCAGTCACCTCGGCCCGCAACGGCGACTTCATCGTCTTCGGCGTGAACGGGTTCGTGTTCGCGTCCTGGATGTCGCGGGTTCCCGACATCAAGCAGGTGCTCGACATCACCGCCGGTCAGCTGAGCCTGCTGCTACTCGCCCTGTCGGTGGGCTCGATGTGCGGCCTGCCGCTGGCCGGCCGCATCGCCCACCGGCTGGGCGCGGCGGGCACCGTGCGGCTCGGCACCTTCATCAGCATGCCCGGCGTGGTCTGGTCGGCGGTGGCCATCGAGTTGCATGCGCCGCTGCCGCTGATCATGCCCGGCATGTTCCTGATCGGCCTGGGCATCGGCATCTGGGACGTCGCCCAGAACCTGGAGGGGACCGTGATCGAACGCGCCCTGAGCCGCTCGATCATGCCCTGGTTCCACGCCACCTTCAGCGCCGGCACGGTCGCCGGCGCCCTGATCGGAGCCGGCATCGTCTGGCTGGGCGTCCCGATCGGCGTCCACCTGATCGCCGCCGCCGTCCTGACCGTCGCCGCGGTCTGGTGGTGCACCCGGCCCTTCCTGCCCGCCTTCGACGAGGCCGCGGACGGCGAGGCCGCTCCTCGCCCGAGCGGCCGCTCGGCCTGGACCGAGCCGCGCACCCTGCTGATCGGCGTGATGGTGCTCGCCGCCGCGTTCACCGAGGGGGTCGCCAACGACTGGCTGGCGGTCGCCTTCGTCGAGGGCCACGGCCTGGACAACTCGGTCGGCGTGGTCGCGCTGGCGGTGTTCCTCGCCTTCATGACGGCCGGCCGCATCCTCGGCACCCATCTGCTCGACCGCTACGGGCGCATCGTGGTGCTCCGGGTGCTGTTCACCGCCGCCGTGATCGGCTGTGCGATGGTGGTCTTCGGCAACCCGTGGCTGGCGTTCGCCGGCGCCGCCGTCTGGGGTGTCGGCGCCAGCCTCGGCTTCCCGGTCGGCATGTCGGCCGCCGCCGACGACCCGGCACGCGCCGCCGTCCGGCTGAGCGTGGTCTCCACCATCGGCTACGGCGCCTTCCTGACCGGGCCGGTCCTGATCGGCTTCCTGGGCGACCACTTCGGCGTCCTGCGGGCGCTGCTGGTGGTCGGCGCGGTCTGCCTGGCCGCGATCCTGGTGGTGCCGGTGGCCCGCCCGCTGCCCGCGTCCGACACCGCGGACGAGGCCGTGGCGGACGAGGCGCGGTGACCGCGGCGTCATCCCGGGTGCTGTTGCTGGACATCGACGGCACCCTGGTCAACTACCGCACCGAACTCCCGGCGGGCGCCGCGGCGGCCGTCCGGGAGGCCCGGGCGCGCGGCCACCGGGTCTACCTGTGCACCGGGCGCAGCCGGGCCGAGATCTACGACCACCTGTGGGATCTCGGCGTCGACGGCCTGATCGGCGGCAACGGCAGCTACGTCGAGGACGCCGGGCAGGTGATCTTCCACCAGGTGCTCGACCCGGCCGTGGTCGCCGAGGCGGTGGAGTGGCTGCTCGCCGAGGAACTCGCCTTCTACCTGGAGTGCAACTCCGGGCTGTACGGCACCGACGACCTGCCCGCGAAGGCGGCGGCCTGGCTCGATGGCGGCGCGACGCCGGAGAATGTGGCGTTCTTCAGGGCCGCCCTGCCGAACCTGATCTACGGCACCCGATCGGGCCGCGACGACGTCAACAAGATCAGCTTCGTGCTCAGGCCGGGCCTCGACCTTGACGCGCTGGCCGCGCGGTACGCCGGACGGGCCGCGATCGACAGCTGGAGCATGACCGGCAAACGCCCGGAGTTCGGCGAGATCGGCCAGCTCGGCGTCCACAAGGGGGTCGCCATCGACAGGCTCACCGGCCATCTGGGGGTGCCCGCCGACGACCTGATCGGCTTCGGCGACGCCCGCAGCGATCTCGGCATGTTCGCCGCCTGCGGGGTATCGGTCGCCATGGGCAACGCGCCCGACGAGGTGAAGGCCGCCGCCAGCCTGGTCACCGACCATGTGGACGCCGGCGGCCTCGCCAACGCCTTCCGCCGCCTCGGCCTGATCGGCTGAGCCGGACGCCGTTGCAGGCTGCCGGGCTCCTCGATCCCGATCCCCGCGCCCGACCGTTCAGGCGGACGGTGTGGTTGCCGAAGCCGCGTCGTCGAGAGCCCGGATCAGCGCCTCGTAGGCGGCCTCCACGCGGTCCCGGCCGCTGGGCACGACGATCGCCGACGGACGCCGCCGCACCAGCTCCACCAGCCGGTCGTAGAGGTCGGCCAGCACGTCGCGACCGCCCATGGCCGCCACCACCCGGCGGTTGTGCCGCTGCCAGTCGCTGTCGTCGATCCGCTGCTCGAAGCGGTCCAGGGCGGCGTCCTTCTCGTCGAGCAGGACGACCTCGTGGAAATCCGCTCCGTGCTGGCGGGCGACCAGCTCGAAGGCCTCGATCTCGGCCACCCGCCCGAGGTACTGCGGCAGGATCACGTCCCGGCCGCCGCCGAGGTGCGCGGACGCCATCGCGAGGGCGACCGGGCGCAGGACGTCGTGGGTGCGGTTCTCCGGATCCCGCCAGCCGCCGACCAGCGCGTGCAACCGATCGATGTCGAGATCGAGCGTCCCGGGATGCCGATCGGCGTAGAGCGCGGCGAGGGTGGACTTGCCGATGCCCGGCGGTCCGTTCAGGTGAATCAGTCGCGGCACCGCTCGACCATAGTTCCTCCGGCCGGCTCCCGACGGGCGGACGGCGCCAAGCGTCCGAGCGTGGTCGTCCTCAGACCAGCATGAGCAGCGTGCCGGCCACGATCAGGCCCAGGCCGACCGCCGCGCGGCGGGTCAGCCGTTCGCCCAGGAAGACCCAGGCGAAGGCCACCGTGAGCACGATGCTGGTCTTGTCGATCGGCACCACCACGCTGGCCGGGCCCTCCTGCAGAGCGCGGAAGTAGCACAGCCAGGACGCGCCGGTGGCCAGCCCGGACAGCACGACGAAGACCAGGTCGCGGCGGGGCAGCCGGGTCATGCCCCGGTGCTCGCCGGTGGCGAAGGCGACGACCCAGGCCATCACCAGCACCACGCCGGTCCGGATCGCCGTGCCCAGGTTGGACTCCACGTCGGCGATGCCGACCTTGCCCAGGATCGCGGTCAGTGCCGCGAAGACCGCCGAACCGAATGCGTAGACCAGCCAGCCGGGGCCGCGGGCGGCGGCGTCCGCGGGTGGGCGGCGCCGGTCGATCATCAGGTAGGTGCCGACGCCGATCACGGTGATGCCGGCCAGCCGGGTGGGCAGGTCGTCGGTCTCGCCCAGCAGCACGATCGCGAACAGCACCGTGAGCACGATGCTGGACTTGTCGATCGGCGTCACCTGGTTCACGTCGGCCAGTTGCAGCGCGCGGAAGTAGCACAGCCAGGACGCCCCGGTCGCCAGCCCGGACAGCACCAGGAAGAGCACGGTGCCGCCGGAGAGCGTGGTGATGGTCTTCTCGGAGCCCACGATGAAGACGACCAGCCAGGCGAAGCCGAGGACCACGACGGTCCGGATCGCCGTGGCCAGGTTGGACGGCGTGTGCCGGATGCCTACCTTCGCCAGGATCGCGGTCAG
>CALMIQ010000546.1 GCA_937863965.1 uncultured Micropruina sp. | reverse complement strand
ACCATCGGCGACGTGCTGATAGGCACGCGGCCTTGCCCGAAGAACCGCATCCGCGCATCAGCTCCCTTCGGCGAGTGTCCAGCGAGCTCGCGGGTCCTTGGAGGACTTGCCGTGCCAGACGATGAGGCCCTCCTCACGCAAGGCCTTCAGGCGGGCATTTGCGGCAGGGCGGCTCAACCCGGCAGCCTCGGCGACTTCCCCTGAACCCAGTCCGGCGACTCCAGCGGTTCGGAGTGCGTCCAGGATCTGCTGCGATCCCTTGGGGAGGCGCGCGGCCTGGGTAGCAGGCAGACGGGGCAGCGCGGCGAGAGTCAGTCGGACGCTGCCGGCTGTTTGGCGGTAGGCGGGATCCCGCAGGCCGACAATTCGCATCTCGTCGAACATTCGCTTGATGCCCTCCCCCAGTTCCTGGCCAATTCGAAGGTCCGCACAAACCCGAGCGATTCGTGGGTTGCGGGCGAACCGCGGGATCTCCAGCGGGAGTGCCGGATTGGCCAGGCCCGGGAAGCGTCCCGGGCTTTCGATCTCGACCCGGTCGGGGTAGATCTCGACCCGGATGTGGTCGCCGGAGAGGCTGTATGAACGATGGATTGCGGCGTTGACCACTCCTTCGAGCCAAGCCTCACGCGGGACGATCGGACGGGCCTCGAAAAGCCCGCTCTCGGCCAGTGCTCGACGCTTGGGGATCAGGCTACTGATCACCCGATCGGCCTCCTGGATAGCGCGCGGGATTGGCCCCTCGATCCGGATGTCAGAGCCTTCCTCCACCCCCAGCCGGGCGCCCGTGCCGCGCTCCGAAGTGAGAAAACGAATCACGCGAATATACGTCTCGGGGAACCGGTCCTGCGGACGCGGGGCGAACAGCAGATAGCCCGCATTGGTGAGTTCGTCCTTCGGCGTGAGCAGACTCCGGGCGCGGAACAGCTTGAGATCACTGGAAGCACCGACACGCGACCGGTAGTTCTGCACGAGCTTCCTGTCCAGATCCGCGATCCGCACATCGGGGACGGGTCTGCCGTCGTACTGGCCCTGCCTCTTGTCGAACTCCAGTTCTTGACGGGCTGCGAACCCGAGCTTGCGCGACTCGTCCCCAACCCGCAGGTACACATCGCCGGCGCGGGTCTCGTGGACCAGTTCACCGGGATCAACACGGATCACGAGGAGTGCGTCCACTTCACCTGCGTCGTTGATGCAGCCGACCTGCTCCACGTGCGCTCGCACAGGAGGGACGGTGAAGTCCAGGGCCGCTTGCCGGATGGCGTTCTGTTTCGACGCGTGGGATCGAATCCCTTCCACTCGCCCGTCAGACAGTCCGATCACGATGACCCCGCCCTCTGCGTTGGCGAAGGCGGTGAGCGGCCTGTCGAGGTCCTGCGCCCGGACGCGAATCGACTTGCGATCGAACCACTGGTCCTCCGGCAACGCCAAGAGGCGCCGGCCAACGTCCGACCGATCAGCCGCGAGCGCCGCATCCACCTGGTTCGCCGTCATGGCTCTACTTTAAACTTCTTCATGTTCCATGCAAGTAGCGGCGCGGCCTCGCGCGCCGAGCCCCCCAGCCGCCCAGCGACATCGCTACTTGAAACTCCGGGCTTCAAGTAGCTTTCAAGTAGAGCCCGACTGATCGCAGGCCACGTCAAGAAGCTCCAGCGCGCTTCGGGCGGGGCTACGCCTCGGCTCGCGGGCCGTCGATACCGGTGGACTGAACGACTTCGGGCTCTGCCAGCAGCGCCATCCGGTCGGCGATGATCCGGTCGCGGCCCTCGGCGACGTGCTGGTAGACCAGCGCAGCCTTCGCCGTGGAGTGCCCCATGCGGGCCATCAGCTCCGCGAGAGTGGCGCCGGCCTGCGCGGCCATCGTTGCCGCGCTGTGCCGGAGGTCGTGGAAGCGCAGGTCCGGCCGTCCAGCAACCTGACGAGCCCTGTGGTAGGTCTTGCTGAGGGTGTTCACGTGCAGGTGGCCCGTCTTGGTCGCGTTCGGGAACAGCAGCCCGTCCGGGCCGGGCATGGCGTGCTCGGCGAGATGCCGTTTCAGGGCCGGACGCAGGTTCGGGGGTAGTGCGATCGTCCGGACGCCCGCCCGGGACTTCGGTGTGCCGACCGTCGCCTCACCCTTGCGCCACACCACGGCGCGTTCGACCCGAACCGACATCGAGGCCAGGTCGAGGTCCTTGCGTCGCAGCTCGCTCACCTCGCCCCAGCGGAGGCCGCACCAGGCCGACAGCAGGATCAGCGCCTGGTACTTGTCGGGCATGTTCTCCACGATGGTGGCGATCTGCTGAGGCGTGGCCGGCTTCGGCTCGAAGGTGCGGTGAAGGACCGTCGGATGCTCCACCTTGCACGGGGAGTCCGGAATCAGCGGACGGCGGCCCGTGCTGGCGCTGAGCATGATGGTCGACAGCAGCGAGTAGGCGTGTGCCCGCCGGGTCGGAGCAGCGGGCAGCAGCATCGCGTACCAGTCGTCGATGTCGTCAGCGGTGATGTCGGCCAGGTGCATGTCGCCCAGCGTTGGCAGGATCTGCTTGTCGAGCAGGATCCGGTAGAGATCCTTCGTCCGGGGCTTGAGCGGCTGGCCGTCTCGGGTGCGTCGGCGCTCGATCCAGATCTCGGAGTAGTCGCGCAGTGTCGGGGTCTCGGCCGACTGCGGGTCGGGCGGACGCCAGCGATGCTCCTCCAGTTCGGCTCGACGCATCGACAGCCACGCATCGGCGTCGCCCTTGGTCTCGAAGGTGACCGGGGCCAGATAGCGCTCCCCGTTCTCGCCGAGATAGCTGGCCTGGTAGCGACCCGACCGCTGCTTCGCGATCTTTCCGAAGGCCCGCCGACGCCTGGTTGACCTCGTCCGACTGGACGGACGCGGGGTCGAGCCGGTGCGCGCGGGCGCGCTCGCGGCCCCGTCCACCAGTCGGAGATTGGTCACCCTGTCACCCTGCCCTTGCATCTCACCTGCATCCTAACGCATCCTAACGAGGGCCCATTTCTGCCCATTTGCGCCTACATCGCGATCGAGGGGTGAGAACTAACCTCCCTAGTGAACACGCTGAAACTGGTAGCCAGCGAAGGGTCACGAAACACCCCAAGGTGGCAGTTCAAATCCTGTCACCCCGACCAACGGGAAGCCGCTCTGGCTAGGAGAAATCTCCAGCCAGGGCGGCTTTCAACGTTCGTGACTCACAGTGCCCGCAGTGGCCGTCGGGGTGCATCGAAGGGTGTCGGGTGTCCGTCGCGCGCGCCGATGAGGAACTTGATCTCCTGGAGAGTGAGGCCGGATTGGTCGAGCTGTCGTCCGATTGAGTTTGCGAGTTCCGGGTTCTCTGTGGGGAGCTGGTCGCTGCCGGGCTCGCGGGTCTTCCAGCCTCGACTGTTCAGCTGTCGGTAGAACCTCTGACGCGCCTCGGCGTTGGCCTTGCCCAGGCGGTAGGCGCGTTCGAAGATTGCCTGCATCGACACCCCCCATTCGGCCTTCAGGTCGGACAGCTTCCCAAGCGTGAGGTTCGTCAACTGCGGACCGATCAGATGCGCGGGCATAAGGAACTCGGCCGCGAACTGGTTCGCCTGGTCTTCGGCGTCGAGGTCGATGTACTGGCTATGGAGGACCAAGTGGCCAAGTTCATGCGCAATTGTCAGGCGCTTGCGGTCGGTGGGGAGTGTGGCGTTGACGATGACAACGGCATGCTCGCCGGCCCATTGGGACATTCCGTCGATACGGTGGGTTCCGAAGTCTTCTTCCACCACCATGACGCCTGCTGACTCGACCCAGCGGATCAGGTTCCGCACCGGACCGATAGGCATCCGCCAAGCAGCGCGGAGCATCGTCGCCGCCTGCCTGGGGGTCTGGTCGTCGGGATCAAGCTGGATGACGTGGTTCTGCGGTCGGAGCGGGACTCGCTCCAGCAGGTACGAGGAGTGCATCCGCAGCATGTTCAGCCGCGCCTCGACACGCTTCCAATCCGAAGGCTTGGTGGTCTTCTGCCGGCGCATATGTGCATCCGCGGCGATCGCACCCTGCATCCGGAACTCATGGCGGAGGAACTCCGCGGTGACCCCGAGTGCTTCGCCGAGCTTCTCGAGCATCTCGCCGTCGGGCTCGCGTAGATCATTCTCGTATCGCGAGAGCGCCGCTTGGGTGATGCCGATCTGCCTGGCGAGTTCTTCCTGGGTGATGTCCGCGGCGCGCCGGAGAACGAGGAGGACGTCACCGACTGCTCGGCTCATGACTCGGACTCCTCCTCGGCGTCGCGGACGATGCCACTGAGGTCGATCTCGGGCAGATCGGGTGCGATCTGCGTCCACGAGAAGCCCGATACATTGCTGGCGTTGCGGTGGAGCTGGATCGCCCAGATCGGATTGTCCTTGCCGTCGCGGAAGGACAGGATCGCCTCACCAACTGCACGGAGATCAGAGTCCCAGTAGTACCCGAGGGCGAGACTGAGTGACTCGAGTCCTTCTAGCGCCACGACGTTGTTCGACCAGAAAGCGCGAGAGGCATCAGTCGGGTAGGCCGAGATGCGGTCACCGGGGTGGTGCCGCTTGATGCGGATGGAGTACGCGGTGCCGCTGTGAAGCTCTCGCGTCGGTTCCACGTCGTGGATATGGATACCCTCCATGCCATCGACCACACGGACCAATCGGTCCCAGATCCGCTCATGGAGGAAGTTCGCGGTGAAGCGAGCGGTGAAGCTGGGGAACCAACCCGGCTGCCACTCCTTGAACGCGGCGAAGTCATCGCGAGCACCATCGACCGCGTCGATGAATGCCTGAACGAAGGGGTCTCCCAGATCCGCGAGAACCTGGTCACACTCGGGGTAACCGCCTGAAATCATGCCATAAAATATACCAACAACGTTGGTCAGCGGCACGCGACACACCATGACGCCGACGGTTCGGTGATCCACTCGACCTCCACGGCCGCCGGCCGCGAGCCGCGAAACCGCGGAACCGGGCCAAGCCTGGCGAGGCAACAGCACGTCGACGCCGTGCGCCCCGGCATCCCGCAGGTCGGCGAGTGGCTGCGTCGCGTTCACGGCAAGTTGGTTCGAGGTATCGGCGGAGACCCTCCTGACCGCTGGAACGACGTGCCTCTACAACCTGATGGCCAGTGGCACAAGGGCCTCAGCGACACCGAGCAGGAAGTAGTGATCGACACTGCTCACGTCCTCACCACCGCGCTCGGGATCATCTGTTGTCGCTGGCGATCCTTGCTGAAGGGGATGCGCCCACGCGAACCTTGCTCGCCATCTCGCGGGTGTTGCTGGAAGCGTCGTGCAAGGTGCGGTTCGTCATGAAGCCCGGCTTGCGCGATCGGGTGAGGGTGGTTCGCGCCGCCAATCTCGCCCTGGACTCGCTGCGCGAAGAGGCTCATGACGACCCCGCTCATCGAAGCACCGTCCTCGGCGAGCGGGACGAGCTTCGGGATCGATTCGTTGCCTGCGGCTATTGGGGAACAACTGAAGGCACCCAGCTACAACCGGGGCTCGACGAGGCGACCATCCAGAAGGAGGCTGGCCAGGATGGCCCGCCGTTGTTCCGGGTCCTGTCCTCCTCAATCCATGGCTACGAGCGCAGCTGGATCCGCGCGTTCACTGGCGGCGACCTCATGCCAGACGGCCCAGGAGGCAGACGGATCATGTTGGAGTTCTGGACTCCTGTGATCGACGTATGCCTCCTGGCGATCACCGATGCGCAGACGTTCTACGGGCTACGCGGCGTCCCGCTGGAAACTGCCACGGTGGAAGCCCTCAAGAATCACATCAGCCTGGCATCCGGGAAGCGGGACGACGAAATCTGGAGGCTACTCGTAGCGGAGCAACCCGAGTTGGCAGACATCTGGGATCCGGCGAGTCCGCCGACGTTGCCTAGTCCGCCGACGTGACCTGTGCTCAGTCTTGCCGATAGCCACGATGCGGCGGTCGTACCGTCACCCCGCGATCCCGCAGGATCCGCAGCACTGTCGACTTTGCCACTCCCACCGCCCGAGACACCTCCAAGCTGTCCAGACCCTCATCCCGATACAGGCGCACGATCTCATCTTTCGCCCTCGTCGTCAGCCGGCGGGCTGGCTTCCCCGGTGGCCGCACTCGCACCCGACCGGCGGGCACCCGGAGCCTCTCTTCGGGTTTGAATGTGAGAGAAGAGAGGGCGACAGCGAAAGCCCTAGTGAACCGCCGGTTCACTAGGGCTATTTTCGTTGAGGGATTTGAACCGTCCCATCAAGAACCCATCGTTTGCCCCTTCCGGACGCCTGAAGCGCGTTTGCCCTATCTCAGCGACGCCATCCCGCTCGCCACCGACATCGCCCTACCCCGAGGTGCCCGACACCCCGCCGGCTTCGAGCATGTGAACTGGCACTCGTTCGACCCGGACACCTTCGAACTGGACAGGACATTCATCGAGAAGAGCGGGCTGGCGCTCGCCATCTACTCCGCCGAGCGGACGCTCATCGACTGCTTCCGGCTCGCGCACCAGGAGGGGACGGATCGGGCCCACGAGGCGCTGCGCCGCTGGGTTCGCCAGCGCGGTAACCAGCCGTCCTCGCTGTTGGAACTGGCGACTTCCTTCCCGAAAGCCAAGTCCCGCATCCGCCAGGCCCTGGAGGTGCTGCTGTGACGCCAACGTCACCCCGCAACACCCCTGCAGGACGCCTACAACGACCTGCGTAGCCTAGCCAGGAAGCACAACCGCGATGTCGCCGAGTACCTAACGCTCTACGCGCTGGAGGGCCTGCTGGCGCGGCTGGCGGCCTCCGGCCAGACGGCTGACTTCGTCCTCAAGGGCGGTGTCCTGATGGCTGCATTCGCCACTCGCCGGCCGACTCGCGATATCGACTTGCGGGCTTCAGGCTTGACCGCCAGCCAACCGACAGCGAGTACCGGTTCTCAATCGCAGCAACCCGAGTGGCACTCCTCTTGATCGGCAACGCCGGCGAGCGGCCGACAGCAGGTCTCACCGCGCCAGGCGTCCCGGCCCTCCTTCACCGCGACGCCAGCGATCACCAGGGCGGCGATCGGGTCGGCCCAGTACCAGCCGAACGCGGCGTTGAGGACGAGACCGGCCAGCAGCACCGCCGACAGGTACGTGCACAGCAGGGTCTGCTTGGAGTCAGCAACGGCCGAGCGGGAACCAAGTTCGCGTCCGGTGCGCCGTTCGAACCAGGACAGGAACGGCATCACCAACAGGCTGACGGCGGCCAGCACGATGCCCACGGGCGAGTGCTCGGCCGGCTCACGACCGAGCAGGCTGCCGATCGCGTCGAAGCCGACGAAGGCCGCCAACCCGAAGAACGAGACCGCGATCAACCGCATGGCCACCCGCTCGCGCCGCTCGTGGTCGGCGGCGGCGAACTGCCAGGCGACGGCGGCCGCCGAGAGCACTTCGACGACCGAGTCCAGGCCGAACGCGATCAGCGCCGAGGACGAGGCGATGCCGCCCGCCACGAGCGCGATCACCGCCTCGACGACGTTGTAGCCGATGGTGACTCCGACGATGATCCGGACGCGGCGGCGCAGGATCGCGCGGCGCTCCGGGCCGGGCCCGCTGCGAACGGTCAGGAGCGGCTGCATGAGCACTCCTGACCCGCGCAGCAGTCCGGGTCGACGACCAGGACGACCCGCAGCAACTCGTCGAGTGCCGGCCCCAGGTGCGTGTCGGCGAGCCGGTACCAGGCGTGCCGGCCGTCCCTCACCGAGTCGACCAGGCCGCAGCCACGTAGGCAGCCGAGCTGATTGGAGACGACCTGCCGAGAGACGCCGAGGGCGTCGGCCAGGTCGGACGGCACCGCCGGCGCCTCCCGCAGGGCCAGCAGGATCTGCACCCGGGTCGGGTCGGACAGGGCGTAGCCGAGGCGGGAGAGTGCCTCGGCATGACTGAGCACAACGGTGGTCACGCCCGCAACGATACAGCAATTGCTGTATTAATTGCCGAATGCGGGATGCGCCGCGAGATGACGAGACCGCCCAGAGAGCCCGTATCGTGATATTCCGATACCGGTCAAGTATCGTGAAATTCCGATATGACCACGGAGGTGCACGATGGCGAGGTACAGCGCTCACCTGCGATCGCCCGCCGACTTCGGCCTCGCCGTGCAACAAGCCCGACTCGCTCGCGGTTTGACCCAGAACGAACTGGCCGCCCAACTCGGCGTCCCACAGAGCACGATCAGCGAGATCGAGGCCGGCAAGTCGACCATCTACCTCAGGCGCCTGCTGAGCATCGCGCGTCTGACCGGGCTCGAGTTCACCGCGAACTGGGGTGAGGGCGATGCGTCTGGCCGTTGAGCTGTACGGCACGGTGGTCGGAACGCTGCAGGGCGATGCCCGCACGTTCGACTTCACCCCGACCCAAGCCGGGATCGACCGTTTCGGCGCCAACAGCCCCGTGCTGTCGGTCGCCATTCCGCTCGCGTCCGCACGGCGACGTGACCACGCGAGCCGCCGTCGCAACTGGTTCGCCGAGTTGTTGCCCGAGGGCGACCAGTACGAGTACATGTTGGCCCGGGCCGGCCTCCGGCGCGGCGACACCCCGGCGTTCCTGGCCCGCTACGGCCGCGACGTAGCCGGCGCGCTGCAGCTGTGGGATCTCGATGATCCGACCGAGCCGAAGGTGCCGGCAATCAGGACACTGACCTCGGCCGAGACCCGTGCGCTGCTCGAGGATCCGATCGGCTCGCCATTGGCCAACGATCCCGCGTCGGGCAAGTCATCCCTCGGTGGTGTCCAGCCGAAGATCGTCCTGGTGCGCACGCCGGACGGCTGGGCACAGGCGCTCGGCGGCTATCCGACCACCCACATCCTCAAGCCTCGACTCGATGGCCCCAAGGCCACCGTCATCTTCGACGAGGAGTACGGCTCCCGCATCGCGCGCCGACTCGGCCTCGCGGAGTTCGCTACCTCGATCGAGAAGGTCGACGGACTTCCCGCGATCGTGATCGAGCGATACGACCGGCACGATGGACTGCGGATCCAACAGGAAGACTTCAGTCAGGTGCTGGGAGCCAGCGCAAGTCAGAAGTACCAGGAGTTCGGCGGCGTCGTCAGCCTCCGACGCATCGCCGACGTGCTGACGAAACACGCACCCGAGCCGGACCTGCGGCGCCTGGCTCGCATGGTGGTGCTCGCGGTCGGCATCGGCAACCTCGATCTGCACACCAAGAACCTCGGTTTGCTTCACCCGCGCGATGGCGACGTGACGCTCGCGCCCGCCTACGATGTCGTGCCGCAGGCCCACCTGGCCAATGACGGCCGACTCGCGCTGGCGGTCGACAAGAAGTACCGGCACGCGGAGATCACTCGTGACGATCTCGAGGCAGAGTTCGCCGAATGGCGGCTTCGGCGCGCCTCGAACACGGTGGACGAGACGCTGGAGGAACTCAGGACCGTCATCCTGGACGAGAGCCCCCTCGACGGCGCTTTCCCAGGCCTCCAGGATCAGGTCCTCGGGTTCACCGAGAACCTCCAGCACGGCCGGCCGGCCGGCAGCTAGCCGGGAACCACCGCGCAGCCGGTCGGGTCGAGCGCCACGCCCAGGCCCTCGCCGGCCACCTTCTCGGCCGACCGGACGGTGGCCAGCTGGCCATCGGGCAGCCGGACGTCGATCAGCACCTCGCCGCGCTGATGGCGCTGCTCCTCGATCGGCACCACCACTCCCCCGGACGCCGCGACCAGGCCGGCCGGGCCGATCGCGACCAGCTCGCCCTCCGCGGCCCGGACCCGGCCGAGCCGGGCCGCGAGCCCGGGCGCGATGAACGGCTCGTAGCCGAGGAACTCGGCCACCTCCCGCGAGGCCGGACGCCGCCACAGCATCTCCGGGGCGTCCAGCTGCAGCAGCCGGCCGTCGGCCATCACGCCGACCCGGTCGGCCAGCGCGAACGCCTCGTCCTGATCGTGGGTCACGTAGATGGCCGTGGTGCCGGTGGTCCGCAACGCGTCGCCGAGCACGCCGACCAGGTGCTCGCGCAGGTTGCGATCCAGGGCCGACAGCGGTTCGTCGAGCAGCAACAGGCGCGGGCGCGGTGCCAGCGACCGGGCCAACGCCACCCGCTGCGCCTGCCCGCCGGAGAGCTCGTCGACCCGGCGTTTCCCGTAGCCGGGAAGGCCCACCACGTCCAGCAACTCCGCCACCCGGACGCCACGCCGCGCCCGCGGCTCCCGGTACAGCCCGTAGGCGATGTTGCCCTCGACGCTCAGATGGTTGAACAGCTGGCCATCCTGGAACATCATCCCGAAGCCGCGGGCGTACACCGGCACGCCGGAGACGTCCCGGCCGTCCCAGCCGATCGAGCCGGCGGCCAGCGGCTCCAGGCCGGCGATGCCGCGCAGCAGCGACGACTTGCCCGACCCGGACGCCCCCAGCAGCGCCACGATCTCGCCCGGCTCGACGGCCAGGTCGACGGCGTCCACCGCGACCAGCTCGCCGTAGCGCACCACCGCACCGCTGACGCCGAGTCCCCTCACAGTTCAGCCTCCTTGGGCCGCACGAGCTCGGCGGCCGCCATCACCGCCGCGGTCAGCACGGCCAGCACCACCGAGGCCGCCATCGCCATGCCGAAGTTGTCCGCGCCGGGGCGTCCGATCAGCCGGAAGACCACCGTCGGCAGCGTCGGATGCTCCGGCCGGGACAGGAACGAGGTGGCACCGAACTCGCCCAGCGAGGTGGCGAAGGCGAACCCGATCGCCAAACCGAGGCCGCGCAGCGCCAGCGCGCCGTCGATGGTGGCCAGCACCCGTCCCTGCCCGGCACCCAGCATCGCGGCCGCCTCCCGCTGCCGCGGGTCGATCGCCCGCAGCACGGGCAGCAGGGTGCGCACCACCAGCGGCAGCGCCACGATCGCCTGCGCGATCGGGATCAGGATCGGTGACGTGCGCAGATCGAGCGGCGGCCGGTTCAGGGTGATCAGGAAGCCGAAACCGACGGTCACCGCCGACACCCCGAGCGGCAGCATGAAGGCGGCATCCAGCGCCCGCACCCCGATCGCGAGCCCCGTCGAACGCGGACGCCGGGACGCCACCAGGCTGACCAGCACGCCGAGCAGCACCGCGATCGCGCTGGCCTGGGCCGCGATGACCAGGGAGTTCGCCGCCGCCGTCCAGACCGGCACGGCCAGGCTGCCGGACCCGGTGGTGGCCAGCAGCTCGTAGTTGCGCCACCCCCAGCCGTCGGCAGTCACGAACGAGCGCACCACCAGGTGCACCATCGGCACGCCCAGCAGGCCCACCACGACCGACGCCGTGATCAGCGTCGGCAGCAGGTCGCGGCGCCACCGCCAGGGCTGCTCCGCGGTGGCGTCCCCGCGCAGCCGCAGGGCGTGCTCGGCGCGGGTGCGGGCGCGTCCGGCGATCACCAGCGCGGCCACGACCACCACCAGCTGGACGATGGACAGCGCGGCCGCCGCCGGCAGGTCGAGCAGCTGGGTGGTCTGGTACCAGATCTCGGTCTCGATGGTGCTGAACCTCACCCCGCCCATCACCATCACGATGCCGAACGCGGAGGCGCAGAACAGGAAGACCAGCGACGCCCCGGAGAGCACCGCGGGCGCGATGGCGGGCAGGGTGACCGTCAGGAACACCCGCAGCGGGGACGCCCCGAGCAGCTGCGCCGCCTCCGCCGCCCGCGGATCGAGCCGCGACCACAGCGCGCCGACGGTCCGCACGATGACCGAGTAGTTGAAGAACACCAGGGCCACCACGATCGCGGCGAAGGTCTCGTCCAACCCCAGCCCGCCCAGCGGGCCCTGGGCGGCGAACAGCGAGCGGAAGGCCACCCCGACCACGACGGTCGGCAGCACGAACGGCACCGAGACGACCGCCCGCAGCAGGGCGCGGCCCGGGAAGCGGCAGCGGTACAGCAGGTAGGCGCCCGGGATGCCGAGCAGCACCGCCACCACGGTGCCGGCGACGGCCTGGCCGAGGGTCTGGCCGATGATCCGCCAGGTCCGCGGCGCCGACAGCACCGAGCGGACGCCGTCCAGGCTGAACGCCCCGTCGGCGACGAAACCGCGTCCGACCAGGCCGGCGACCGGCCAGGCGAAGAACACGGCGAGGAACCCGAGCGGCACCAGCACGGCCAGCGACCACAGCGCGACCGCCATCGGCGAGGGTCGCGCCGCACCTGCTGCCCGAGTTCGTCGGGACCCCCGACCACCACCGGGACCCCCACCGTCCACGGGTCGGGTTCCACCCGCCGACCGGACTCGTCCGGACCCCTGCCGGCCCGTGCCCGCGACGGGCTCCACCGCCCGACGGGTGTCGACGGTCCGGACCGGCCGCGGATCGTTCATCGCCCTACCCGAGCACCTTCGCCGTCCAGTCGCGGATCCAGCCGTCGCGCTTGGCCGAGATGGTCTCGGCGGACACGGTGAAGGGCTGCTCCGCGAGCGGGGCGTGCTGCTGCCACTCCGTCGGCAGCTCGACCGAGGTGTCCGCCGGGTACATGTACATCTGGCCGGGAATGTCGGCCTGCACCTTCTTGCTCAGCAGGAAGTCGATGAACTTCCGCGCGCCGACCTCGTTCTGCGCGCCCGCGATCACCCCGGCGTACTCCACCTGGCGGAAGCAGGTCTGCAACAGGGCCGTGGTGTTGGACTCCTTCGCACCCTTCGGCACCTCGAACGCCGGCGAGGTGCTGTAGGACACCACGAGCGGACGCGACCCCTTGCCCGACGAGCCGGAGAACTCCGACGAGTAGGCCTCCGTCCAGCCCTTGACCACCTTGACGCCGTTGCCGGCCAGCGCGGCCCAGTAGTCCAGGTAGCCGGGGTCGCCCTTGGCGCCCACTGTGGCGGTCAGCCAGGCCAGGCCCGGCGAGGACGAGGCGGGGTTCTCCACCACCAACAGGTTCTTGTACTCCGGCTTGGCCAGGTCGTCCAGGGTCGCCGGAATCGCCAGCTTCTTCGCGGCGAACCACTTCCGGTCGGCGTTGACGCACACGTCGCCGAAGTCGATCGGTGTGAGCCGGCCGGAGTCGTCCGCCTGCAACGTCCCGGCCGAGGCGGGCAGCGCCGCGGACGTGTAGGGACTCACCACGCCCGCGGCGAGCGCGCGTCCGGCGAAGGTGTTGTCGATGCCGTAGACCACGTCGCCCAGCGGGGAGTCCTTGCTCAGGATCAGCTGGTTGACCAGGGCGCCGCCGTCCCCGGGCTGCACGTACTTCACCGTGTAGCCGGAGCTGGCGGCGAACTCCTTCGTGAGCGCGTCGCTGAGCGCGAACGAGTCGTGGGTGACCACGGTGAGGGTCTTCGACTCGGTGGGCGCCGCGGGTGAGGACGCCGACGGCGTCGCCGCGGCACCTCCCGAACAGCCGGCCAGCAGGCCGAGGCCGGCGAGCGCGGCCCCCGCCACGAGCGTGCGGTTCTTCATGGACATCCGTGTTCCTCCTTGCCGGAGGGCTCACCCGTGACGGTGAGGAGATCCCGACTCCCTACGCCGGTGCTAACCGGATCAGGTTCGAGGGTCTGCGGTGGTTCCGCACTCTCAGCGCCCCGTGGCGCTCCCCTGTCGCCGCCCAGGGTACCCGTCGCGTCCGAACCGATTGTGGACGTCCACGGCATGCGCTACCTTTTCTACATATCTCTATGTAGAAAATAAGGAGTGCGTCCGTGGCCGACATGTCCGACCTCACCGACCTGGCGTCACTGGTCCAGGTGCAACCGCAGTCCACCGTTTCGCGGACGGTGCTGCGGGCCGAGGGAGCCAACGTGGTGCTCTTCGCCTTCGACGCCGGCGAGGAGTTGCGTGAGCACACCGCCGCCATCCCGGTCCTGCTGCAGACGCTGGAGGGTTCGCTACGGATCACCGCGGACGGCCGCAGCGTCGTCCTCGAGCCCGGCAACCTGATCCACCTCGGCACCCGGGTGCCGCATGCGGTCGAGGCGCTGGCGCCGTCCAAGCTCGCCCTGTTCCTGCTCACCCGCGACTGAGGAATCCGATGAACACGCAGAACGCCGGCCTACCGTAATCCGGACGCCGCACCGAGGACCTCCAGGGCCACTGGCTGCTGGCCCGGCTGGGCAAGCGAGTGCTCCGGCCGGGCGGACTCGAACTCACCACCGGGCTGCTGGACCGGCTGGGCATCGCGGGCCTCGACGTCGTCGAACTCGCCCCCGGCATAGGCCGGACGGCCGAACTGATCCTGCGGCACCGCCCGCGAGCTACGTCGGGGTGGACGCCGACCCGTCCGCGGCCGCGCTGGTGGCCGGCGTCGTCGGCCCGGCGGGCGGCCGCACCGTCACGGCGGACGCCGCCGACACCGGGCTGCCCACCGGCAGCGCCCATGTGGTGATCGGCGAGGCCATGCTGACCATGCAGACCGAACGCGGCAAGCGCGCGATCATCGACGAGGCGGTCCGGCTGCTGCGGCCCGGCGGCTGCTACGCCATCCACGAACTCGGGCTGCAGCCGGACGACCTGGACGCCGCCAGCTGCGAGGACATCCGCAAAGACCTGGCGCGAACCATCAAGGTCAACGCCCGGCCGCTGACCGCGACCGAGTGGCAGCGGCTGCTCTCCGATGCCGGGCTCGAGGTGGAGTGGACCGGGACCGCCCCGATGGCCCTGCTCCGGTTGCGCCGCAATCTGGCCGACGAGGGACTGGGCCGGGTGCTGCGGATCGCCTGGAACCTACTGCGGGACGCCGGCGCCCGCCGCCGGGTGCTGGCGATGCGGCGGACCTTCGTCCGGCACGCCGATCAGCTCACCGGCATCGCGCTGATCGCCCGCAAGCCGCAGTAGGGCGGCCCGGGCACTCAGGGCCGCCAGCCGGCCGGCGGATCCTCGCCGACCAGGCCGTCCACGTTCTCCCGCAGCAGGTCGGCATGCCCGGTGTGGCGTCCGTACTCCTCGATCAGGTCGCAGACCAGGCGGCGCAGGCTGGCCGGGGTGTCCTCGGCCCCGGCCTTGGTGGGCTGGTCGATGCCTCCGTCGGCGATGGCGGCGGTCAGTCGCTCCCGGGCCGCCGCCACGCTGTCGTCGTAGAGCCGGTACAGCTCCTCGGGCGTCCTGTCCGCCGCCGTGGTGAAGGTCCAGTCGGGGTCGCCGTCCCAATCGGCCGAACGCCAGGGTTCGCCGGGATCGGCGTGATAGGCCTCCCAGGTGAAGCGCAGCGCCTCGACGCCGGCGAGATGCTGCAGCAAACCGCCCAGGGTGAGTGCGGACGGGCCGAGCCGCTTGTTCAGGCCGTCGGCGTCCAAACCGGACGCCTTCCAGCGGAACGTCCAGCGCAGCCGGTCGAGCATGCCGAGCAGATGCTCCAGCTCGGTGCCCGCCAGCGGCGGTTCCCACGGGAAGTCGGGATGACCCGGAATCGGGTCGGTCGTCTGCGTCATCGTTGCGGTCCTCTCTCGCGCCTGTGCCGACCACGCTAGGACGGGTTCCGGACGATACGCGTCCGGGAATTTCCGTGGTGGGGCTCGACTCGATGCCGCTCTCCCGCCCTCGATCTGCACTATGTTCCCTTCCAGCGGGCGACTTTCGGCGGGCCACCATTGACGTGGGACGGCGCCACAAGCACGATGACCCGAGGGCCGGAACGCGAAAGAAGAACCCCCCATGGCAATGAAGCTGACCCCCTGGTCGATCATCTCGACCGCGATCGTGCTCGTTCTCGCCGGTTTCGCCGTCGCGGACGCCCGCGACACCGAGACCACCGGCAAGGCCCGGGCATCGATCACCGTGATGGCGCCTGCGGCCGCCGGCGGCGGCTGGGATCTGGTGGCCCGCGAGGCGCAGCAGTCGCTGCGCAAGAACAAGATCGTCGGCACCGTCCAGGTCTCCAACGTGCCGGGTGCGGCCGGCACCATCGGGCTGAGCCAGCTGGTCCGGATGAACGGCCAGCCGAACATCCTGATGGTCACCGGAACGGTGATGCTGGGCGGCATCGCCCGCGGCGCCGAGTTCTCCCTCGCCGACACCACGCCGATCGCCCGGCTGGCCGAGGACTTCCAGGTGGTCGCCGTCCCGGCCGGATCGCCGTTCAAGACCCTGGACGACTTCCTCACCGAATGGAAGAAGGACCCGGGAGCGATCCCGATCGGCGGCGGGTCCGCCGGCGGCGTCGACCACCTGGTCGCCGGACAGCTGGCCAAGTCGGTGGGCATTCCCGGCTCGGCGCTGAAGTACACCCCGCACTCGGGCGGCGGCGAGCTGACCATCTCGTTGCTGTCGACCGCGGCCGGCACCGTCAACGTCGGGGTCAGCGGCTTCAACGACTTCCGCGACATGATCGAGTCGGGCAAGCTCCG
>CALMIQ010000545.1 GCA_937863965.1 uncultured Micropruina sp. | reverse complement strand
TCGGCCTGCTTCTTGGAGCGTCCGCCGGCGGGCGGGAAGGTGCGTTCGCCGATCACGGCGACGGCCTGGAACCGCTTGTCGTGGTCGGGTCCCGATTCGGTGACGGCGTAGATCGGGGCGCCCAGTTCGAGTTCGGCGCAGAGTTCCTGGAGGCTGGTCTTCCAGTCCAGGCCGGCGCCCAGGCCGTTGGCGGCCTCCACCAGCGGGTCGAAGAGGGTGTGCACGAAGGCGTCCGCGGCGTCGCGTCCGGCCGACAGGTAGAGCGCGCCCAGCACGGCCTCGAAAGAGTCGGCGAGGATCGACGACTTGTCGGTGCCGCCGGTCGCCAACTCCCCCTTGCCGAGCCTCAGCAGCGGGCCGAGCTCGAGGCCCCGGCCCACGTCGGCCAGGGCGTGGGCGTTGACGACGGCGGCACGCAGCTTCGCCAGGCGTCCCTCGGGTAACTCGGGGAAGCGAAGGTAGAGATGTTCGGTGATCACCACGCCGAGCACCGAGTCGCCCAGGAACTCCAGCCGCTCGTTGTGCGGAATGGCGCCGTTCTCGTAGGCGTAGCTGCGGTGCACCAGGGCAAGCTCGAAGAGCTGGGGATCGATCGTGATCCCCAGCTCGTCGAGAAGGTCATGGATGCGGCTCATCGCCGCCGGCGTCAGGGCTCGAGGATCTGACGCCGGGCGGAGCGCGGACCGTACTGGCCGCACTCCGGGCAGGCGGTGTGCGGCAGGTGCTTGGCCCGGCAGGCTGCGTTGGCGCAGGTGACCAGGGTGGGCACGGAGGCCTTCCACTGGGAACGGCGGTGCCTCGTGTTGCTCCGGGACATCTTCCGCTTGGGAACGGCCACGGCTCACTCCTTGTTTCCGGCCATAGAGGCCTCAGCTTCGTCGTCAGGGTCCGTCGTCCAGCCCGACAGGGCGGCCCAGCGCGGGTCGATCCGGTCGTCGTGCCGGTGATCCGGATCGGCGTTCAGGTTGGCCCCGCAGTCGGGGCACAGGCCTGCGCAGTCCGGCCGGCACAGTGGCGTGAACGGCAGGTCGAGCACCACCGTGTCCCGTAGCAGGGGCTCGAGATCGATCAGATCGTCGTCGAGCCGGCTGGCCTCGTCATCGTCGGGTTCCTTGTCGGGATAGAGATACAGCTCCTGGAGATCGACCTCCTCGGCGGAGGTCGTGGGCTCCAGGCAGCGTGCACACTGCCCCTGCAACGAAACCGCGGCGGTTCCGGTGACCAGCACCCCCTCCACCACCGATTCGAGCCGCAGCTCCATCTCGACGGGGGATCCGGGTGGCACCCCGATCACGTCCGTGCCGATGCCGTCGGGCGCCTCGGCGATCCGGTGGATCTCCTTCATGGCGCCCACCCGTCGCCCCAGCTCGTGGGCGTCGAGGACGAGCCCGGAGCGGGGATCTGGATGGCGATGTGACATGGTCATGACCGAAGGGACACTTTACCGGCCCGGCTGGCGGTGCGCCAATCGGCTGCCGCTCGGCGTTCAGCCGGTCGCGCTCGCCCGCTTCTGCTCGATGCGCTCGGCGACCAGGGGCGGCACGAACGCACGGACGTCGCCGCCCAGCGAAGCGACCTCGCGGACCATCGTGGACGACAGCGTGCCCCATTGGGCGGACGCGGGCAGCAACACGGTCTCCAGGCCGGTGAGCGAGTGGTTGATGTGCGCCATCTGCAACTCGAAGTCGAAATCGGAGGCGAACCGGAGGCCCTTCACCACGACCTCGGCGCCCTGGTCGCGGCAGAAATCGACCAGCAGCCCCGACAGAACCTCGACCCGGACGCCGGCCAGGCCGCCGATCGCGGCCTCGGCCAGCTCGACCCGTTCGCCGGTGTCGAACAGGTACTTCTTCGCCGAGTTCCGCCCCACCCCGACGATCACCTCGTCGAACAGGGCGCGGGCCCGCCGGATCACGTCCAGATGGCCGTGCGTGATCGGATCGAACGATCCGGGACAGACCGCTTTCATCCGCCACCTTCCGTCGCGAGAAACAGCGTCGTCTCACCGTAGCGGCGCTCCCAGCGATCCCCCAACCGATCCGGCCAGGCGAACGGTTCGCCGCGTCGGGCCCGTTCGACCACCACGATGGCTCCGGGCGCCAGCCAACCCTCCCCCAGCCGTGCGAGGGCCGCCTGCACGGTGGTGTTGGCCAGCCGATAGGGCGGGTCCAGCCAGCAGATGTCGAACCGTGCCGGGGCGCCGGCGAGGTACTTCTCGACGCTCGTCGCCACCACCTTTACGCCCAGTCCGGTCTCGCGCACGTTGCGGCGGATCACGTCGGCGGCGCGGCGGTCCTGCTCGACGGCGACGACGGACGCCGCCCCGCGGCTGGCCGCCTCCAACGCCACCGCGCCCGACCCGGCGTAGAGATCGAGGAAGGCGCGACCCGTCAGCTGGTCGGCGGCGTCCCCGCTGCGACCCAGCTCGGAGGCCAGCATGGCGAACGCCGCCTCGCGCACCCGGTCGGAGGTGGGCCGGGTCGCGTCGCCGCCCGGCGTGTGCAGTCGATGACCCTTCCGGCTACCGGCGATGATCCGCGACATGGACTCACGCTAACTCATGCGGGCGCCGTCCCCAGGCGTGACAATGAGGCATGACACAGCAATCTCCGGTCACCATCCTGAGCGCGCCCGAGGCCTGGGAACTGCTGCGCAGCGCCCCGGTCGGACGCCTCGCCACCGTCATCAACCGGCAGCCGGACATCTTCCCGGTCAACTTCGTCGTGGAGGACTCCGCACTGTTCTTCCGGACGGCCGAGGGATCGAAGCTGCTGCAGGTCACCGTGAACGCGCGGGTCGCCTTCCAGGCCGACGGCTGGGTGACCGACACCGGCTGGAGCGTGGTGGTCAAGGGCGCCGCCACCGAGATCGAGGACGCCGACGAGCGCGACCGGATCGAGCGGGTGCTGCACCCCTGGGTGGCGACCGTGAAGACCCACGTGATCCGGATCGACGTCGACGAGATCGAGGGACGCCGGTTCGTCTTCGGCGAGGAACCCGAGCCGGAGATCTCGACCTACTCGTAGAGGTCGCCGCGATCCCGGCAATGGCCGGGATGACGCAGGCGTCCGCTCCGGGGAGCCCAGCCCCTCCCCGCAGACTCAGCGACGTCGTCCCGGGGAACCCCGGGATGTCGGGGCGGGCCGGACCACGAAGGCAAGGCCGGTTCGGCAAGCCGGCTGTCAGGCCTCGGGAGTGCCCTGGTGGAAGCGCTGGCGCCAGTCGGCGTCCTTCACCCACAGGGAGCTGCGCAGGGCCGCATCCTGGTCGCCGACCGAGCGCCAGACCAGCAGGATCGTCCGGGTGTCGATGCGATCGACGGCGATGACCTCGAGCCGCGCCGGGGCGGTCAGCGGGCCGATCTCGGCGAGCAGGTCCGCGCGGGTCCAGAGCCGTCCGGAGCGGCCGATCTCGCACCAGTCCGGGTGCAGCAGCGCGGCCACCGCGGACGGGTCGGCCCGCACCTCGTCGCTCAGCAGGGAACGCTCCAGGGCGATCACCCGGTCGGTGTCGGACGGCTCCGGCTCGCCGGCCAGCAGGTCGGCCATCGCGGAGAACAGGTCCTCGGGCTCGTCGGCCGGAGCGGCGAGCGCCGCCGTGGTCGCGGTCCGGGAACGCGCGAGCGGGGTGGCCGCGGCCGGTTCCCGGGGGGCGCGCTCCCCCGCGTCCCCGCCGCCCGCCGGTCCGGATGGCTCGGCGGCTCGTGCCCCCAGGCCGGGTCCGGCGTCCGGCTCGCGTCCCTGGCTGAACGCGACGGCCGCGGCGTTCGCCAGCCGGTCGGCCTCCTCGTTCAGCGGATGTCCCGAGTGCCCCTTCACCCACTCGAACCGGACCCGGCGGCCCTGCAGCGCCCGATCCAGGGCCTTCATGATGTCGACGTTCAGCACCGGCTTGCCGTCGCCCTTGCGCCAGCCCTTGCGCTTCCAGCCCGGCAGCCACTTGGTGAGCGAGTTGATCACGTACATCGAGTCGCAGTAGATGAGCAGGTCGTCGTCGATTCCGGCGGTGCTCAGCAGCAGGTCGAGGACGGCGGTCAGCTCGCCCATGTTGTTGGTGCCCTTCGGCCAGCCGCCGCTGGCCCAGCGGTCGGCGTCGATGTACCAGGCCCAGCCGGCCGGGCCGGGGTTGCCGAGGGCGGAGCCGTCGGCTGCGGCGATCAGGGTCACCCGGTCATCGTGCCAGAGCGTCGACGACCCCTCCCGCCGTGACCGGCGGAACGGTGCCCGCGGGCCGATCGCGGCGGGCTCAGCTGAGTTCGAGGAAGTCGCCGGCCATCAGCTGCTCGGTGGCCGCGACCGCGTCGACGAAGCCGGGCGTCGTGCGTTCCGGGTCGCGCCGTACCGCGTCGTTTGCGATGTCCTTCGCCTGGGCGATCACCTCGGCGTGCTCCAGCACCCGCAGCAGCCGCAGGCTGGAGCGCGAACCGGACTGTTCCGCACCCAGCACGTCTCCCTCGCGGCGCTGCTGCAGGTCGAGTTCGGCCAGTTCGAAGCCGTCGTTGGTGGCCGCCACCGCGTCGAGCCGCACCCGGATGGTGTCCTCCACCAGCGCGGACTGCTGCCCCATCGCGGACGAGATCAGCAGGCAGACCCCCGGATGCTCGCCCCGGCCGATCCGGCCGCGCAGCTGATGCAGCTGGGAGATGCCGAACCGTTCGGCGTCCCAGATCACCATCATGGTCGCGTTCGGAACATCGACGCCGACCTCGATCACGGTCGTGGCCACCAGCACGTCGAGCTCGCCGGTGGCGAACGCCGCCATGGTGGCCTCCTTGGCATCGGACGGCAGCTGGCCGTGCAGCACCCCGACCCGGACGCCGGCGAGCGGCCCGGCGCTCAGCCGTTCGGCCAGTTCGATCACCCCGACGCCCTCGTCGCTGCTGTTGATCCGGGGCACCACCACGAACGCCTGCCGGCCCTGCGCCACCTCTTCGGCGACCCGCTGCCAGGCCCGCTCCACCCAGGCCGGACGCAGGGCTGCGTCGACCACGACGGTGCCGACCACCTGCCTGCCGGCGGGCAGTTCGGCGAGGGTGGAGACGTCCAGGTCGCCGAAGACCGTCATCGCGACCGACCGCGGGATCGGCGTCGCGGTCAGCACCAGCACGTGCGGCCGGGCCGAGGCCTTGTCGGTCAGCGCCCCCCGCTGCTCGACGCCGAACCGGTGCTGCTCGTCGATCACGATGAAGCCGAGATCGGCGAACTGCACCTTGTCGTTGAGCAGCGCGTGGGTGCCGACCACGATTCCCGCCTCGCCGGACGCCGCCCGCAGCAGCGCGGACTTCTTGGCGGCGGCGGGCATCGAGCCGGTCAGCAGCACCACATCGGTGGCCGCATCCGGGGAACCCAGCAGTCGCCCGCCGGCCAGGTCGCCCATGAGAGACCGGATGGTCGCGTAGTGCTGCTGGGCCAGCACCTCGGTCGGCGCCAGCAGCGCGCACTGGCCCCCGGCGTCCACCACGGCGAGCATCGCGCGCAGCGCCACCACGGTCTTGCCCGATCCCACCTCGCCCTGCAGCAGGCGTTGCATCGGGCGGGGCCGGTCGAGCTCGGCGAACAGGACCTCGCTGACCTCGCGCTGGCCCTCGGTGAGCGCGAACGGCAGCCGGGCGTCCAGCGCCGCCAGCAGCCCATCGGCACTCGCGCGGCGACGCACCGCGGTGTGCGTGGCGACGTCGGCGCGCCGGTAGGCCATGGTGAGCTGGGTGGCGAAGGCCTCGTCGAAGCGCAGCCGCCGGGCTCCCGCCTCGGCCTCGGCCAGCGTGTGCGGCTGATGGACGGCGGCGAAGGCGTCCGCCTGCCGCATCACGTCGGCGGCGTCCAGCACCCATTCGGGCCACGGGTCGTCACCGCTGAGGGTGGCCAGGCCGAGCCGGCAGCACTCGGCGACCTTCCAGGTGGGCAGCTTGGCCGTCGCCGGATACATGCCGACCAGCCCCGAACGGCTCATGGTGGCCAGCCGCTGCTTCTCCTCCGATGAGCCGACGATCGCGCCCGCGGCGTCCAGCATCACGAACTCGGGGTGGGTGAGCTGCAGCTGCTCGCGGAACCGGCCCACCTTGCCGACGAAGATGCCGCGGACGCCCTTGCCCAGCTCGCGCTCCCAGTAGTCGACCATGTAGTCGCGACCGAAGAAGGTGACGGCCAGGTAGCCATGCCCGTCGGTCAGGGTCACCTCGAGCCGGCTCGGACGCCCGCCGCGCTGTCGGTGCTCACCGGGCCTGTTGCCACCCGCCCCGCGGATCACGTTGGTGCGACTGACCCGGGCCATCACCGCGACGTGCTCGCCCTCTTCGAGCGTGGCCAGATCGGTCAGCTCGGTGCCGGAGAGGTAGCGCCGCGGCAGGTGACACAGCAGGTCGCCGACCGTGTACACCCGCAGCTTCTCGAACTCCTTGGCGGTGCGCGCGCCGAGCACCTCGGCCACCGGCGTGTGCAGCTCGCGGTACGCCTGAGTCCGCCACATCACCATGGCCCGCAGCCTAATCGGAGCCGCCGACGTTTCTTCGTGGGCGTCCTGCTCCGAGGCGGACGCGCCTCGTTGCGCCCACGTTGCTCGGGTTAGCGTTCGCTGCGCGGGCCCGGACGCGCGCAACGCCCGCGCAAAGCGAAAGGACCCGCCGTGGCGGGTCCTCAGCGTGTCGGGAAGGTCAGCGGGTGACCTTGCCGGACTTCAGGCACGAAGTGCAGACGTTCAGCCGCTTCGGCGCGCCACCGACCACCGCGCGGACGCGCTGGATGTTCGGGTTCCACCGACGGTTGGTCTTCTTCTTCGACCAGGGCACGTTGTGGCCAAAGCCGGGGCCCTTGGCGCAGATGTCACACACGGCAGCCACTGGTAACTCCTTGATTGCTTGGGAACGGCCCCGCAATGAGGGCCTCGACAACGATACCCGAGAGGCCGCCGGGCCACCTAATCGGCGTTGTCGCAACCCGCCTTCGTGCCCGAGATGGCGCGGGCAGCCACATCACCCGCTCCGCATGATCCAGATCTGCGCCGCTCCGGAAGCCCGAGGATTCCCGACCGCCGGTCGCGTCGACGGTACTTATCATGTGGACGGCATCGAAGGGGTCCGGCCGGAGAGTTCCGATCGCCCCGATGCCACGGATCAGCGTGATCGGTTGTGGAGGTGCAGCATGGCGGTGTCGAGACGCCTGGTCCTGGTCGGATCGTTGACCGTGCTGGTCGGGTGCTCGGCTACAGCCCCGACGTCGTCGGGTCCGACGCCGGACGGGGTGGCCTCGCTCGATGGCCCGGCCACGGTCACCCTGCTGCGCCACGGTGAGTCGATCGCATCGGCCCGGGGCATCCTCAGCACCGTCAACCCCGGCCAGGGTCTGACTCAACAGGGGGCTGCCGAGGCGAAGCGGGTGGCCGGCGTCCTGGCGGCGCGTGGCTACGGCGCCATCTTCACATCGCCACTGGCGCGGGCCAGCCAGACCGCAGCCGCCTTCGCCGAGGTGACCGGAGCCGATGTGGTCGTGCTGGACGGCCTGGCGGAGATCAGCGCCGGTGCCTACGAGGGGCATTCGGCCTCTGACTATGGGGCGGACTACCTGGAGTACGTGGACGCCTGGGCTCGCGGTGAGCTGGACGGCTCGATTCCCGGCGGCGAGTCCGGGCGAGAGTTCCTCGCCCGGATGGACGCGGCGATGACGCAGGTGCTGGACACGGACGCCCGCAACGTGCTGGTGGTCAGCCACGGGGAGGCGATTCGGGTTTGGGCCGGCAACCGCGTCCTGGGCGCCACCGCCGACGCCGTCCGGCTCGGCTACAACGGGTTCGCCACCCTCCGGCCCGCACCGTCCGGCTGGCAGCTCACCGAAGCCAGGCCGGAGGGTCCGTGAACGACGCTCAGGCGGCGACCACCACGGGCAGGATCATCGGACGCCGCCGGTAGGTGTTGCTCACCCAGCGGCCGACGATGCGCCGCACCACCTGCTGCAGGCCCCGGACGTCCTCGGAGCCGTCCGCCATCGCCTCCTCGACCGCCTTGACGATCTGGCTCTTGACGCCGTCGAAGACGGAGTCGTCCTCGACGAAGCCCCGGGCGTGGATGTCCGGGCCGCTGATCAGGCTCATCGAGTGCAGGTTGACCACCACCACGACGCTGATGAAGCCATCCGCGCCGAGGATCTTGCGGTCGCTCAGCTCGGCGTCCCCGATGTCGCCAACGGTGGAGCCGTCGACGAAGATGTAGCCGCAGTCGAGCTTGCCGACCACCCGCGCCTTGCCGTTGGCGAGATCGACCACGCCGCCGTCCTCGACCACGATCGCCCGCCGCGGGGGCACCCCGGTGGCCACCGCCAGGTCGGCGTTGGCGATCAGGTGCCGGATCTCGCCGTGCACCGGCATCACATTGGCCGGCTGGATCAGGTTGTAGCAGTACAGCAACTCGCCGGCCGAGGCATGCCCGGAGACGTGCACCAGCGCATTGCCCTTGTGCACCACGGTCACCCCGTTGCGGGCCAGCCCATTGATCACCCGGTAGACCGAGTTCTCGTTGCCGGGGATCAGCGAGGACGCCAGCAGCACCACATCGCCCGGCCCGGCCTTCACCACCGGGTGTTCGTGGTTGGAGATCCGGGAGAGCGCCGACAGCGGCTCGCCCTGCGATCCGGTGGAGACCAGCACCACCTTGTCGTCGGGATAGTTCTCCAG
>CALMIQ010000544.1 GCA_937863965.1 uncultured Micropruina sp. | reverse complement strand
CGAGACGGTCTCGGTGGACGCGTTCGGCGTCCACTACGAGCCGGTGAAGCCGCTGGTGCCCGAGGCCGAGGTGCGCGAGCCGGACGAGTTGCGGCTCGACGACGTCGCCGGGCGGCGCTCGATCGAGACCGGTGCGATGGGACGGGTGACGATCACCGCCGAGGACGCCGCGGGCGCCCTGGAGGTGATGAGCCGGTTCGCGTTGCACCCGCGGCTGGTGCCCTATCTGCCGCCGACCATGTCACCGGTGGCGACGGCGAAGCGGGCCGGCTATCTGGAGCATCCGGACGAGGCATTCGCCACGTTCGCCGAGTGGGGCATCGAGGCGGTGACCTGCCAGGAGAAGCACATGGGCTCGCGGGCGGTCGTCTACCTGCGCCCGGACGGCGGGTCGGTCTACACCCGGACCGGCCGCTCGTTCCTCGGTGCGGATCTGACCGCGGAACTGCTCGATCGGGTGCGGGCCGCGGTGGCGTCGGCCGGGCTCGATCGGGAGCTGGAGTCGGACTGGCTGCTGCTGGACGCCGAGCTGCTGCCCTGGTCGGCCAAGGCCGGTGCGTTGCTGCGCGAGCAGTACGCCCCGGTCGGTGCTGCGGCGCTGATGGCGTTGCCGCCCGCGGTTTCGGCGCTGCGATCGGCGGCCGATCGCGGGCTCGACGTCGGGTCGCTGCTGGGGCGGACCGAGGCCCGGCTGGCGAATGCCGGTGCCTATGACGCGGCCTGGCAGCGTTACGTCTGGCCCACCGATGGGCTGGACGCCGTGCAACTCGCGGTCTTCCAGGTGCTGGCGGCCGAGGGGGCGTCGTTCGCCGATCGCGACCATGAGTGGCACCTGGGGATCGCCGACCGGCTGGTCGCCGCCGACCCCGGGCTGTTCCGGACCACCCGGCGGCTGGTGGTCGAGGTTTCTGATCCGGAGAGTGTCGCGGAGGGCGTCCGGTGGTGGGAGGAACTGACCGCGGCGGGTGGCGAGGGCATGGTGGTCAAGCCCCTGGTGAACCTCGTGCCGGTGACGAAGGGCCGGCGTCCGCAGCCCGGGCTGAAGGTGCGCGGACGGGAGTACCTGCGGATCATCTACGGCCCCGACTACACCGAGCCCGCCAACCTCGACCGGCTGCGGAACCGCAACCTCAGCCGGAAGCGCTCGCTCGCCCTGCGCGAGTACGCGCTGGGACTCGAGGCCGTCGACCGGCTGGTCGCCGGCGAGCCGCTGTGGCGCGTCCACGAGGCGGTGTTCGGTGTCCTCGCGCTGGAATCCGAACCGGTGGATCCGCGGCTCTGAGACCCAGTCGGCCGAAGCTCGTCCCGGGAGTGAGCCCCGATCAACGCGGCCGATGGATGTCCGCACGGTGCCGGGCGCGCGGGCCGGATCGGTCTCCGTCGATGGCGAACCGCCAGCCGTTCCGTCGTCAAGGGCACCCCCAGATTTGTGGATGGCGAAATTAGATTCGAACAGGCTTGTGGATAACTGTTCTTAGGTTCGAAAACTGTCGGAGCTGCCGCGTATCGTCGGAGCCATGGATGAGGTGCTCGCTCAGCTCGACGACGGCCGGTCGCTGGCCGAGATCGATGCTGCCGTCGATGCCCTCACCGACGATCGGCTGCGGCTGCCGACCGATGGCGAACGGTTGGCGCTGCTGCTGGCGTCCGTGCGCGTGGCGTCCCGGTTGCAGGTGTGGCAGCAGCGGCTCGCGGCGCAGATCGAGGCGTCCGAGGCGGCGTGGCGTGAGCACGGCACGTCCGCGACGTCATGGCTGGCCGAGGCCGCCCGTCTCACCCCGCGCGAGGCGCGCCGGATGATTCGGTGTGGCGAGGGGCTGGAGCGGTTCCCCACGGTGGCCGAGGCGGCCGGTCGGGGCGACGTCCTGGCATCGCAGGCGGAGTCGGTGACCGCGGTGCTGGCGCAGTTGCCGGAGGAGTTCCCGGCCGAGACCGTCACCGAGGGTGAGGCGCTGATGGTCGAATTCGCGCAGACCCACAATGCCGCCGAGCTGCGGCGGCTGTCGTCCCATCTGGTCGAGGTGCTCTCGCCCGAGACCGCCGACGCCCTGGAGGCGGAGCGGGCGGAGGAGGAGCATCGCCGAGCGATGGCCAACCGGTACCTGTACCTGGGTGGCGACGGGCAGGGCTCGATGTTCATCCGGGGCAGCCTCCCCAAGCTGCAGGGCGAGTCCTTGGCTCAGATCATCGAGGCCTACGTCGCGGAGCAGAAGCGGGCGCTGGACGCCCTCGACCCGCTCGGCCCGCGTCCGTCGATCGGCATGCGCCGGGCGGACGCCCTGGTGGCGCTGCTCGAGCGGCATGCGCAGCGCGAGCTGGCGCCGACGCACGGGGGCGACCGGCCGCGGGTCGTCGTCACGCTGTCCTGGGACGAACTGGTCGCGCTCTGCGCCGGCCAGCACCCGGCAGCAAACCCCAGGGTTCGACTGCTCGGCACGGGCGAGTTGCTGTCGCCGCGGGTGGGCCGCCAGCTGCTGTGTGACGCCGAGGTGCTGCCGGTCGTGCTCGGCGGAGGGTCTCAGCCGCTCGACGTCGGGCGCGCCCAGCGCCTGGTGACACCGGCGATCCGGGCCGCGCTCGAACTGCGTGACCGGGGATGTGTCTTCCCCGGGTGCGACGTCGCACCGCGCGACTGCCATGCCCATCACATCGTGCCCTGGTGGGCGGGCGGCATGACCGCGCTGTGGAATCTGGTGTTGGTGTGCCCGCACCATCACGGCATCGTCGAACCCGGCCACGATCCGGCCGCCGATCGCTGGCAGGTGCGGCTCCGTGACGACGGCACACCCGAGGTGCTGCCGCCACGCCGAGTCGATCGAGCTCAGCGGGCTCGGCTGCACGCGCGGTTCCATGCTCGATGTCCCGACACCAGTTGAGGACGGCGGCCAGGCGTTGGCCGCGCGAGTTTGCCGGCGGGCGACCTGGTCCGGTCCCGGTTCACAGACCCGCGTCCGCCAGGAGCCGAGTCACGGGCTCCTGACCGATCGGGAGCCTACCGGGGCTATGAGGTCCGGCCAGGGGTGATGCGCAGCGTGCGGAGCTGGAACGGCCGGAACTCCAGCACCACCGACGCGTGGACGCCGTCCGTGGCCGACCAGGCGACCGGTTCCCCGGGGCGTTCCAGCAGGTCGGCCTCATGGACCGACTCCACGGCCGGCAGGTCCATCACCAGCCGAGTCGTGGTACGCCCCCCGGCGGACTCGTAGAGCCGGACGATCAGGTCACCCGAGCGCCAGCGACAGCCGCTGCTCGATGGAGGACGCCCCGAACGAGCGGCGCACCACGATCGCGGCGCCGTCCAGCGACACCTCGT
>CALMIQ010000543.1 GCA_937863965.1 uncultured Micropruina sp. | reverse complement strand
GCTGGGTCGTTCGGGTCGCCCGTCCTGAGCCCCCGGACGGCTTCGGTGAGCAGCGACACGAACGCGTCGTAGACACCCGCGTGCACCAGCACCCGCTGGACGCTGATGCAGGACTGCCCGGCCTGGTAGTTGCCGAACAGGGCGATCCGTTCCGCGGCGGTCTTCAGGTCGGGCCAGTCCGGCTCGACCAGCACCGCGGCGTCCCCGCCGAGCTCGAGGATGATCTGCTTGTCGGGGGCGGCCCGCCGGATCCGGTCGCCGACCGCGTCGCTGCCGGTGAACGAGATCACCGGCAGCCGGGGGTCGACGTTGACGGCGTCCATCTGGTCGTTGGGGATCGGCAGCACGCTCACCGCGCCCTTAGGCAGGTCGGTCTCGGCGATCACGGACGCCAGCAGCAGCGCCGTCAGCGGGGTGGCGGACGCCGGCTTGATCAGCACCGGCGCGCCGACGGCGATCGCCGGTGCCACCTTGTGGGCGACCAGGTTGAGCGGGAAGTTGAACGGCGCGATGCCGAGCACCGGCCCGCGCGGGAAGCGGCGGACGATGCCGAGGCGTCCGGTCGCGTTCGGGTCGGTGTCCAGGCGCTGCAGCTCGCCCGACCAGCGCCGGGCCTCCTCGGCCGCCCACCGGAAGGTGGACACCGCGCGGTTGACCTCTCCCTTCGACCACATCAGCGGCTTGCCGTTCTCCGCGGTGATCAGCGCCGCGAACTCGTCGGCGCGTTCCGCGAGCCGGGCGGAGATGTGGTCGAGGGCCTTGGCCCGGACATGTGCCGGCAGCCCGAGCAACTCGGCCTGGACGGCGTCGGCGTCCGCGATCGCCTGCTCGACCTGGGTCGGGGTCGGCAGCGAGACGCGGCCCACCAGCGCGCCGGAGTAGGGGGAGTGGACGTCCAGGGAGTCCTCCCCGAACGTCGGCTCGCCGGACAGCCAGAACGGCGTGATCTCAGTCATGCAGCACCTCCGCGAATGCGTCGTCGATCAGGTCGAGGCCCTCGTGCAGCAGCTCGTCCGAGATGCTGAGCGGGGGCAGGAAGCGGAACACGTTGCCGAACGAACCCGCGGTGAGCACCACCAGGCCCCGGGCGTGGCAGGCCCTGGCGACGGCGCCGGTCAGCGCCGGATCGGGTCGCTTGCCACCGGGGAACACCAGCTCGACGGCCATCATCGCCCCGCGTCCGCGGATGTCGCCGATCTGGGGATAGCGGGTGGCCAGCTCGCCCAGCCGGGTGCGGAAGATGGTCTCGATCTGCCGTGCCCGGGCGTTCAGGTCGTGGGTGGTCATCTCCTCGATGGCGCCCAGGGCCGCGGCGCAGGCGATCGGGTTGCCGCCGTAGGTGCCGCCCAGGCCGCCGGGATGGACGGCGTCCATCAGGTCGGCGCGTCCGGTGACGGCCGCCAGCGGCAGGCCGCCGGCGATGCCCTTGGCGGTGGTGATCAGGTCGGGGACGACGCCCTCGTGGTCGCAGGCGAACCAGTCGCCGGTGCGGCAGAAGCCGGTCTGGATCTCGTCGGCGACGAAGACCGCGCCGTGGTCGCGGCACCACTGGGCGAGCCGGGGCAGGAAGCCGTCCGGGGGCACGATGAAGCCGCCCTCGCCCTGGATCGGCTCGATGATCACCGCGGCCACCTGGTCGTTGCCGACCTGGACGCCGACCAGCGACTCGAACTGGGCGAACGCCTCCTCGGCGACGGCCTCCGGGTCGCCGGGCCAGCGGTACGGGTAGGCCATCGGCACCCGGTAGATGTCGGACGCGAACGGCCCGAAGCCGTGCTTGTAGGGCATGTCCTTCGCGGTCAGCGCCATGGTCAGGTTGGTGCGGCCGTGGTAGGCGTGGTCGAAGCAGACCACGGCCGTCCGGCCGGTGGCGACCCGAGCGATCTTGATCGCGTTCTCGACCGCCTCGGCGCCCGAGTTGAACAGCGCCGACTTCTTCGGGTGATCGCCCGGGGTGAGCTCGGCCAGCCGCTCGGCGACCTCCACGTAGCCCTCGTACGGGTTGACCATGAAGCAGGTGTGGGTGAAGCGCCGGACGGCCTCGGTCACCCGCCGGACGACCGCGGGGGCGGCGTTGCCCACCGTGGTGACCGCGATGCCCGAGCCGAAGTCGATCAGCCGGTTGCCGTCGGCGTCCACCAGGATGCCCCCGGACGCCTCGACGACATAGGCGGGCACGATCGTGCCCACGCCGTTGGCGACGCTGGCCGCCTTCCGGGCGGCCAGTTCCAGCGAGCGCGGCCCCGGGACGGCGGTGACCAGCGCGCGACGTTGCTCGACGGCCATGATGTGCTCCTCGTTCTCGACCCGTCCTACCATCCTCGACCGGCCGAAACATGCTGTCGAATACTAGTTTTCTAACCAAGGTATGCCGCGCGGGCATATGGTGACCAAAGGAACCGTCCCCCCGGTCACCGGGGACGGTTCTCCCGGTCACCGGGGACGGTTCTCCCGGTCACCGGGGACGGTTCTCCCGGTCACTATCCCCAACGGTTCAGGACGGCGAGCGCAGGAGGTGCTGGATGGAGCTCCGGACGATCGGGTACTTCGTGGCGGTGGCGGACGCCGGCTCGGTGAGCGCCGCAACCCAGGTCACCCACGTCACCCAGCCGTCGCTGTCGCGGCAGCTGCGGCAACTCGAGAAGGAGCTCGGGCTGGAGCTGTTCACCCGCCGTGACGGACGCCTCGTGCTGACCCCGGCGGGCGCCCAGTTCCTGCCCGCGGCCCGCGAACTGCTCGGCCGAGCGGACGCCACCAGGGCCGCCGCCGCCCACATCCGGGCCGGCGGACTGCCGACGCTCACTGTGGCGGCGCCCGCGGTCACCCTGAACGACGTGGTGGCACCCTTCTTCGCCACCTGGGACGCCGACGACCCGATGCCCCGGGTGCAGGCGCTGGACGCCGCCGACGAGTACGGCGCCCTCGATCGCGGTGCTGACCTGGTGATCGGCACCCGGCCACCGCCGGCGAACCTGGCCCGGATGCGGGTCGCCGCGCTGCCAGTGAGCGCCTACGTCCGGTCCGGCCACCCGTTGGCCGGACGGACGGAGGTGTCGCTGGACGATCTGCTCGCGCACGAACTGCTGCTGCCCACCCCCGACAGCCACGCCCGGCGCGCCTTCGACGCGGCCGCCGAGCGATCCGGGCTGCCCGTCCGGCTGACCGAGTTCAGCACCTCGCACGTGGCCCAGGCGGTCGCCGCCGCCGGCCGCGGGGTCGCCGTGGTGTCGGACGACCCGCGCTACGGCCTCGAGCAGCTGACCATTCGCACGGCGTCCGGTGAGGTGCTGCGGATCGTGCTGCACGCCGCCTGGCCGCCGCACCACCATGGGGCGGACCAACTCGCCGCGACCGCCGGACGCCTGCGCGCCTTCGTCCGGGACCGCTACGCCACGTCCTGAGCCGAGACCGCCCCGTCCGCCTGGCGGCACCGGCCAGCCACCCGCCGGAAGGCTGTTAGGTTAGGCTGCACTAAGTAAGATCTGATGTAACAAGGCGGGGCCTCCTCGGGCCCCACGGGGGGTGTGGGCGCTGAAGAAGTGCATATCGACGGTTTCTCTGGGCGGCACTGTCGTCGAGAGGATCGACGCGATCGCGGCCGCGGGGTTCGACGGCATCGAACTGTTCGATGCTGACCTGCGCGGCTCTGGCCTCACCGCCGCGGAGGTGGCCCGCCGCTGCGGCGACGCCGGCCTGGGCATCGCGTGCTACGGGCCATTCCGCCGGGCGGAGGGGGTGCCGGAGCAGGAGTTCCCGGATGTCGTCGCCCGGTTCCGGGCGGCGCTGGACGTGACGGCCGCCCTGGGCGCGGACACCATCATGATCGTCTCCAACACCGATCCCGATGCCATCGCCGACCGGGACCATTCGGCCGGACAACTGGCCGCTCTCGGCGCGATCGCCGCCGAGCGCGGAGTGGGCATCGTGTTCGAGGCGCTGTCGTGGGGGACGCACATCAGCCGCGTCGCCGACGCCTTGGACCTGCTGCAGCGTGCGGGGTACCCGCGGCGGTCTCTGGTGATGGACACCTTCCATCTGCTGGCCCTTGGCGACGGCGACGCCGACGTGGCGGCACTTCCTGCCGAGGTGCTCGGCCTGGTCCAGTTGGCAGATGCCGCGGCGGTCAGGATGGACCTCATGCAGTGGAGCCGCAATCACCGCTGCTACCCGGGCGAGGGCGACCTGGACGTGCTTGCGGCGACCCGCGCCGCCCTCGGCGCGGGGTTCGACGGCGCGGTGTCGCTGGAGATCTTCGATCCGCGCTATCGGGAACTCCCGCCCCGGCAGATCGCTCAGCGCGGCGCGGACGCCCTGCGCGGGTTGCTGGCGGACTGCGAACGCACGATCTGGGACCGCCCGCTGCCCCTGACCGCCTGAGCACGCGCGGAGCGCGCGTGCTCGCGTGACGGGAGGGCTCGCCGCGCGCGGCCCGCGGCCGGCCCCAGCGTTCGAAGCCGTGGTAGCAGCCAACCCTGCTGGACCTCCGGGTTCAGTGCCTCAGGTGCTGCGGATCGTCCCGCATGATCGCGGGGCAGCGCCCATCGCGACGCAGCGCAGGGGTCGCTCGGGCCGGACGCCTGGGCCGGTTCATCCGGGAACGCCGCGGCACCGTGAGGAGTGTTTGCCGCTACCACCGTGAGCGATCACGGAACGCTGAGGCCCGGGGTCGGGCGACGCGCCCTGGCCGGCCGGAGCGCAGAGCACCCGGTCTCCGCCTGCCTGAGGCGGAGGTTACACCCTCCAGGGTGTTGACAACGTGGCCAGGGTGTGGTTGCCTGGGGCCGCTGTCGTGAGCGCTCACGAACCCAGCCCGTCACTCGTCATCGCCGACATGAGGGGAGTGCCCATGCCTGAGCTCGCTGTTCCAGGTACAGGCCGATCGGCCCGGCGCGGTCGCCGCACACCTGCCGCCGCCACGACGGCAGGGCAGCCCGCCACGGGTCCGAGGCGGGCCCAGTCCAGAGATTCGACCGTTGCGAAGGCGGGAGCCCCCCG
>CALMIQ010000542.1 GCA_937863965.1 uncultured Micropruina sp. | reverse complement strand
CGGGCAGGTCGGTCACGGGGATCTCGGCTGTCTCCACGACCCCATCCAAGCACGCTCCCGGCCGGGGCGCCGCACCGCTCACGCGGGCGGGGTCGGCACCGGCATCGCGCCGATCTGCTGCAGGGCACCCAGCTCGTCCCGGACACCCCAGTGCTCGGCCAGCTGGCTGCCCTGCGTCCGGTAGACGTGAATCGTCGGCATCGCGTACGGACGCCCGGCGAACTCCTCCCCGTGCACCGGGGCGACCGCCTCGGCGTGGCCGATGGCCCGGATGACGATCCGGTCCTGGGTGGCGAACTCGTCCAGGATCTCGTAGCGGAGCGCGAGCACGCGGGTCACGTAGGTCAGGATCTGCCGGTACCCCTCCGGCCCCGGCGGCAACGGGAACGGCGAGCCGTGGTCGACGAAGTCGGCCGTCACGGCCTCGTCCAGGCAGCTCAGGTCGCCCGAGTTGATCGCCTCGAACACCGCACGCGCCGCCGGCAGCGCGGCATTGGTGCGACTCGCCCCGATCGTGGTGCTGGTCATGGAAGTCCCCTCGCTAGAGTATGATTGGAACCATATTCCAGTGGAATGATGATCCAGCGAATGGAGGCGGATGTCAACCCGCGGCTACGACAACTCCCGGCGAACCGAGGCGGCCCGGCTGACCAGGGCCCGGATCCTCGCGGCGGCCCGCGAGCAGTTCCTCGGCGTCGGCTACCACGGCACCACGATCGCCGCCCTCGCGCGCGCAGCCGAGGTGAGCCCGCAGACCATCTACAACACCATCGGCGGCAAGGCCGAGGTGCTCAAGGCGGTCTACGACGTCCTGCTCGCCGGGGACGATGAACCGATCGCGATGAACCAGCGTCCCGAGATGGCCCGCGTCCGCACCCAGCCGGACGCCTCGTCCACGCTGCGCGCCTACGCCGCGTTCGCGCGGTTGCTGCTGGAGCGCACCGGTCCGCTGCTGGGGGCGGTGCTCGCGGAGGGGGCCGGCTCGGACGCCGAACTGAGCGCGTTCCTGGCCACCATCGACACCGAGCGCCGGATCGGCAACACCGGCGTGGTGCGGCACATCGCGGAGCGGTTCGGCCTCGGCGACGGGGTGAGCCCGGACCGCGCCGTCGATCTGGTCTGGACGCTCACCGCGCCGGAGAACGCCGATCGCCTGGTCCGGCGCTGCCGGTGGAGCTTCGACGACTACGAGCGATGGCTCTCCGACGCCCTCGCCGCGGGCCTGCCGGCGTTGGCGCGCTGAGGGCCGATCAGCGCAGGTCCCGCTTCCGGATCAGCCCGTGCACGCCGGTCGTCCGGTCGACCACCTGGGTGACGGAGAAGTTGGCGGCGGCCGACAGATAGGCGTAGGCCACCGCCCGGTTCAGTCCCCGGTCGTGCTCCAGGAAGTCGAGGGCATTCACGACGGCCCGGCGCATCGCGATGTTCAGGTCGCTGCCCTGGCCGTCGACGCTGCCGTCCGGGTCCGACAATCCGATCGGGATCCAGGCGTCCGCGGTCTCGGCGAACGGGTAGCGGAAGGCGACCTTCGGAGCATTCCCGGAGCCCTTCTTGCACACCGTCAGGCGGAACGTGCCGCGCAGCGATCCCTCCATCGCGGTCAGGGCCACCTCGCCATCGCCCATCGCATGATGCGGGTCGCCGACGTAGAACAGCGCGCCGTCGGCAAACACCGGCAGGTAGAAGGTGGAGCCGGTGCCCAGATGCCGGATGTCGATGTTGCCGCCGCCGAGCGTCGGCGGAATCGAGTTCGCGCTCGGGTCGGTGAGCCCGGACGCCTCCGAGAACGCGACGCCGATCATGCCGAAGAACGGGTTGACCGGGAACCGCAGGCTGCGTCGCCCGGATGCCATCACACCGTGGCCGTCCCGCAGCGCGGTGAACACGGACACGTTGTGATACTCGGTGGGGATGCCCGAGGAGCGGTTGTCGGTGGCGTGCGGAGGCATCACCTCGTCGAGGGTGATGCCGGCCGGCGCGGCGCCGGTCGCGGTGATCGCCAGCGCGCCCTTGCCGTGCCGGCTGGAGACCACGCCGTAGGGGACCCGGGCCCGCAGATCGAGGGTCTCGACCTTCAGCACGTCACCCGGTCGGGCGCCCTCCACGCGGATCGGCCCGGTGACGACGTGCGGGCCGTCCAGGTCGAAGTTGCGGGCAGTGCGCCCGTAGTGCGCGGCGATGTCGATCGCGTCGGTGAGTATCTCGCGCCTCCGCACTCCGTGTCCGCCGAGCCAGGACACCGGGTCGCGTCCCTGATCCTCGAGGATGCCTTCGTGCGAGACCGAGTCGATGGTGACCGTCCGTCCCGAACGCATCGAGAGCACCGGCGTGGCGTGCACGGTCGGCACGTAGCCCCACAGCACGTCGGCGGTGCGCGAGGGCAGGTAGTGATCGCCGCGGATGCGTCCCTTGCCGGGCTGCAGGACGCCCTCGTAGAAGTCGCGCGATCCGGTGTGGGCGGCGGCCGGGGTGGTGGACGTCGCGGCGAGCGTCGACCCCGCCCCCATCGCCGCTGCCGCCAGCAGCAGGCCGCGACGGCCGACCCCGGCCTCGACGACAGCTGCGGCTCGCGCGGGATCGACCGCCTGGTGTGGTTCGGTGGTGGTCATTGCCGGCTCCTTCGCTCGTGGGTGGACGACCACGAACGTATTGAGCCGGTCTGACGCGGCGGTTGCAGGGCGATTGCGAACGAGTTACCGCGCCATCGGTTGCCCGGAACCGATGCCCCGCCGGGACGAGGCGTGGCCGACCGGGGTCAGCTCGCGGGCGGCTGCTCGAAGTCGCCGGTTCCGGGCCGTTCGGGGGCGGCGGGCCGGTGCGCGGTGGAGGAGAAGCCGTCGGAGAACACGGTGCGGCCGCGTGCCGAAAGGCCCTGGTAGGCGTCCTTGAGTTCGTCGACGAAGCCCCTCATCTGCTGCGGGACCTGCCGGGCATAGTCCTTGACCGGGCTGCCGCCGGCGGAGCGGCGCTCGGTATAGCTGTGCTTGCCCTGCTTGACGACGTCCTGCACGGTTCCGGCCACGATGTCGGCCAGCCCGGTGATCACGTAGGCGGCCTCGGTGGCCACCTTGGCGGCGATCTTCCCGACCTTGTCGGGGGTGATGCGGGTGTTGTTGGACACGGTTGATGCTCCTCGATGCGGCGGCGCGGCGATGGACGATGTGCGCGCCGGAGTCTCCAGCCTGACGCGCCGGGCGGCGCCCTTCAACCTCCTCCGGGGTGGCTCAGGGACCAGTGGGGGCGAGCTCCCAATAGGGTGCGGACCATGAACGTCATCGCCGCCGTCGACGCCGTGCTTCCCGAGGTGCTGGACGACCTGGCCCGGCTGGTCGCCATCCCCTCGGTCAGCGCCCTGCCGGCGCACGCGGCGGACGTCCGGGCCAGCGCCGAGTGGATCGTCCAGCGGGTCCGGGCGCTGGGCTGCGACGACGTCCGGATCGTCGCCGAGGGCGGGCAGCCGGCGGTGATCGCCCGCTTCCCCGGCCCGGCGGGCACCCCCACGGTGTGCCTGTACGCCCACCACGACGTGCAGCCGACCGGAGACGTGACGAAGTGGACGTCCGAGCCGTTCCGGGTGCGCCAGGCCGGCGGACGCCTGTCCGGCCGCGGCGTCGCCGACGACAAGGCAGGGGTCATGGTGCACCTGGCCGCGCTGCGGGCCTTCGGAGGCAGGCCGCCGGTGGGCGTGACGCTGTTCGTGGAGGGCGAGGAGGAGACCGGCTCGGCGTCGCTGGCGACGATCATCGAACGGCACCGTGACCTGCTGACCGCCGACGCCTACGTGATCGCCGACTCGGCGAACTGGAACGTCGGGGAGCCGGCGTTCACCACCACCCTGCGCGGCCTGGTCGACTGCGTCGTGGAGGTGTCCACGCTCGATCACGCCCTGCACTCGGGGCAGTACGGCGGCGCTGTCCCGGACGCCCTCACCACCCTGTGCCGGCTGCTGGCCACCCTGCACGACGCCGACGGCAACGTGGCGATCGAGGGCTTGGGCTCCATGCCCGACCCCGCGCTGGACTATCCGGAGGACCGGCTGCGGGCCGAGACCGGCGTGCTGGACGGCGTCCGGCTGCTGGGCGAGGGGCCGATCGCCGGGCGGCTGTGGACCAGGCCGACCGCCACCGTGATCGGCATCGACGCCACGAGCGTCGCGGACGCCTCGAACACGCTCGCGCCGTCGGCGCGGGCCAAGGTGAGCGTCCGGATCGCCCCGGACGCCGATCCGGAGGCCGCCCTGGCGGCCCTCACCGCACACCTGATCGGGCACGCCCCGTGGGGTTGCCGGGTGCGGGTCACCGACGGCTCGAAGGGTTCGGGCACGACGGTGCGGTTCGATGGGCCGCTCGCAGCGGCGGCCCGCGAGGCCTTCGTCGAGGCCTGGGGCGTCGAGCCGGTGATCACCGGCCAGGGCGGCTCGATCCCGATGGTGGCCGACTTCCAGCGGGCGTTCCC